>JAYRWF010000233.1:0-2091 GCA_041918195.1 Anaerolineales bacterium | reverse complement strand
CGCTGTTCCAATCACGGCCAATTGTGAAAGCATCCGGACCAGCAGGAACCAGCGCAGGTTGTGGTCCTGGCGGATGATTTGTGGCAAGGACGACCAGAAATTCCCCGGCCCAACCGACTCCGGCAGCTCATGCTCATCCTCACGGGTTCGGGACAGGAAGAACCAGGAAACGACCATTGACAGGCTGCAGAATAAGAAGGTCAATGTGAAGTCGAGGGGACTGTCCAGGCGTTGGAGGATTAAGCCGGCCAGGATGGCGCTCAGGCTGGCCATCAGGTTGGCAGCCGCCGATTGGCCTCCCAGGAAGGTGCCGCGATACTCGGAAGGAAAGATCTTGCCAATCATACTCTGCCAGGGATTGGCGGCAAAACCCGCTCCCAGGCCTTGCCAGACCAGCAGGGTGAAAATCATTACCAGAGCGGCGTTAGCGCCGCTAAGCGGGGTGAGCCAGGCGACGATTGCCAGACCTATGAATGGCAGGCGCTCATGAATGGTCATCTTAAGCACCAGGCCAAGGAAGCGCTTCTGGCGGGAAACCTGGCGAGCATTGAAAAGCTGCGGCAACTGCCAGCCCATGGAGTGAATGGCTGGGATCAGACCAATCAGTAGTGGAGAGTCGGTGAGCTGGCTGACGAACAAGGGGATGATCGTGGTAAAGGAAGCAAATCCCATCGCAAAGCCAAAAAAGCCCCCGTCCACCAGGTTGACCAGGACGTTGTGCCGCAAAATACGGCGTTCACTGGCTTGCATCAGGTGCTCCTCGATCTGGACAGTTTACGCGCCAGGCGGGCCTGGCGCGGTTCGAGCTCGTTCAACCAGGTAGCCCGTTCGTAACGCGGGAATCCAGGCGAATTGACAATCTCCAGGGCTGAGCTCACCCACAGCAGCGCTTCGGGGTAATTCCGCTGACGATGTTCATAGTATTTCGAAAGTTCAACGTGGGCGTTTAAATGCTGGTAGCGAGCGGCTTTTTCCCACAGGCTGAGCGCAGCCGGGAATTCTTCTCGGCGCTTGTGGATCGCGGCCAGGCGGTCGATCCCTTCCAGCAGCGCGGTACGCGACAGTCGGAATTCAGGCGCGATGGTACTTTCGGTGTTGTCTTCGTAGCTCAAACCTTTCAGGTAGAGCTGGATGGCAGCATCGATTTCACCCAGGTCTTCGTACAGGTGAGCCAGGGCCAGCAAGTCCACTCCGTGCTGAATGGCGGCATGGAGCGGGTCGGCCAGCAGATCGGCCAGGTGGTTGAACAGGGCAGCCAAAGAGACCACATCCATGGCATTGTGGTAGAAGATGTTCTTGAGCGGCGTGGGATCGCCAGAGCGCAGGTAATCGAAATACATCTGGGGGATTGCCCAGCCAGGGATATCTTCTTCGCTCCGGCCAGCGCCCAGGATTTGCACCTCCAGGCTGCCGAGGGTCCGGCTGGGCAGGCGGTTCTTCCACAGGCGGCGGGCCAGGTGGAGCAAGTCGTAGTGGCTGATATTAAGGAACGGCGTACGCCAGCCATGGTTGAGGTAGCGGGTGTTCAGAAGTGGGATATCGAAGGATTTCCCATTGAAAGTGACAATCGCCTGGCAAGGCGCCAGGAACTCCTCCAATGCCAGCAGTTGGGCTGGCTCTTCGGCCGGATCGCGCATGAAGAATTGCGCCAGGTGAAATTCACCAGCCTCGTAACGGGCGACGCCAATTAAGAAAGCATAGGTGCCGGTTCCACCGGAAAGGCCGGTAGTTTCAGTGTCCAGGTAAGCAAAGGACTGGCCGTCCAGGTCGGACAGCCGGGCGTCGCCGGCCCAGGCTGACAGAAGGCGAATCTGGGCCGAGGTGATCAGGCGGGATGCTCCGTGCTGGTAATCCAGCGGGTAGCGGGTGTCGACGACAAAGGTCTCTCCCTGGGCATTAAACTGGCGATGACCGGACAGAACTTGCTCGAGTTGTTCGACTGGCGCGCCGGGAAGCGCCAGGGGGTCAACCGGCGTGACCGGCTGGTCCGGCGAGGCCGGCCAGGAGGGAACAGGCGGTTGCAGGTCACGAGCGCCGACCTTGACGCCCAGGGACTTCAACTTATCGGATAGCGAGGGCATGGCGCTTATT
>JAYRWF010000232.1:0-3515 GCA_041918195.1 Anaerolineales bacterium | reverse complement strand
GACGGTGGCTGGGGCTGGTGGCCAGGAGATCAAAGCGACCCTTTCATCACCAGTTACATCTTGTGGGGACTGGCGCGAGCCAGCGAGACCGGCGTCCTGGCAGTAGAATCGCCCGTCCAGCGCGCGGTTGAATACTTGAATATTAACCTGGCTGCCCTGAACGAGCAGCAGGAAACCTGGGAGCTTGACCGGTTGGCTTTTGCTTACTACAGCCTGAGCCAGGCAGGTTCTGGCAGTCCAACCGCAATGCTGGCGCTATACCAAAAAAGCGCCCAGCTTAGCCCCTGGGCCCAGGCACTCCTGGCGCTGGCAATCGAGCAAACGACGCCCGGCAGCCCTGAAGCCCGCAGCCTGATACGCGACCTACAAAGCCAGGCGGTGCGCAGCGCAGCTGGCGCTCACTGGGAGCCCCGAGATGACCATGGCGCTAACATGGCGTCCACGCTTACCAACAGCGCCATCGTGACCTATGCGTTGGCGCAGCGCGATCCCGGCGCGCCGCTGACCGCTGAGGCAGTCCGTTACCTGGTCGCGAACCGCCAGGCGGACGGAGCCTGGACATCCAGTTACACCACCGCCTGGACTTTGATCGCCCTGACAGAAGTAATGAAAGCGACCAGCGAATTGGGTGGTGATTTCAGCTTTGGAGCGATAATCAACGAGGCCCCGCTGGCCAACGGACAGGCCTCCGGAATCGAGCAGCTAACGCCAGTCACTGCCTGGCTACCGCTCAAACAGCTTTATCCCGATTCGCCCAACCAGTTGGTCATCGAACGCAGCGAGGGGACGGGCAGGCTGTATTACAGCGCAATCTTGGATGTAAGCCGACCGGCAGAACAGGCTGCCCCGCTTGCCCAGGGAATGTACCTGAGCCGCCAGTATTTTCCAGCGGTCCTGGACTGCGCCCGCGAAAACTGTACCCCGATCCAATCCGCCCAGACTTCGGAGAAAGTAACCGTTCGCCTGACGCTCAGCTTATCGCAAGATGGGTACTACGTAATGGTCGAAGATTTCATCCCGGCTGGGGCTGAAATCCTGGATACCCGCCTGAAGACCAGCCAGCAGACGCTGGACGGCGCGCCAGGCGTGGCGGCGCAGATCGCACCCAATAATCCGTATGCCAATGGGTGGGGCTGGTGGCTTTTTAATGAAGCTTCGATATTCGACGACCATATCGCCTGGTCGGCTGAATACCTGCCCGCTGGCGTTTATGAGCTGACCTATACCTTTGTACCGGTACAGGCCGGTGAATACCAGGTATTACCAGCACACGCCTGGGAGCTGTACTTCCCCGAGGTTCAGGCAACCAGCTCAGGAGCGCGATTTGTCATCAAGTAGGTGAAAATTAATTTATAGGCCTGCAAATAGATCTTTATCCCTGGAGTTTCCCTGTCGTGCCGGGATCGCCTGCATAAACAGCTCTTTGCGGTCCAACCAACGCATCAACAAGTTTACCAGGCCCCGGCGCGGCAAACCACCTTCTTGGCTGGCGTGGCAAGCGCCAGCAGCGGCTTTCTGCTCGCGTACGCTACGAATGTCCACCTCGACATGGACAGGAAAATTCCCTTCTTCAACCAGGGATTGCAGATCAATATCTCGATTCCGCCCAAAATGGTGAGCGTCCCAGCCAAACAACCGGAGCAAGCGCACAAGCCAACGCAGCATGGTTTTTGGAATCACGTGATAGAACAATTTCTGGGCCTGGAAAGGCTCAAAACCATCCTCAAATCCCGGAGCGGCTGCCAAATCAAAGGCTTTTAATGTCGCTCGCTGGATCGCAATGTGATCGGGATGCTTATACCCACCGATCGGATCAAAAGTCAAGATGACCTGGGGCTGGATCTGGCGGATCTGGCTGGCAATTTTCGCAGCCACCTGTTCCAATGGAGCAGCGGCCAGCGCTTCGGGGTGCTGGTTATCCGGCGAACCGGGCATGCCCGAATCACGATAATTGAGGAACTGCACCCCTTTTAATCCCAGGATGCCAGCCGCGCAGCGGAGTTCAGATTCACGCCGCTCGGCAATCGAATTGAATCCTTCCAAGAACTGCGCCGCGACCTCCCCCACCTCGCCGCGAGTTGCACAAACCAGGTAAACGTCCACCCCCTGCTGGGCATAAAAGGCCAGCGTCCCACCGGTGCCAAAAGACTCGTCGTCGGGGTGAGCAAAAACCGCTAGCAGGATCTTCTGCTCAGCCATTTTTATCCGCTGGCTTGCGCCGGATCGCGCGTCCAATGAAAACAACCAGGCCAAGCACCAGGGCTAAGGAACTAGCACCAACCAGAATCCACTTGAGCGACGTGGACAGGCTGGCCAGCCAATCCACCCCCGGCGTTAGAGCCGGATAGCGCAGCATCACCAGCGAAGTGAAGCTGTTTTCGAAAAAATCGAATAATGCCCCAAAGAGTGGCAGCAGGTTAGCCAACTGCCAACGGCTGCCAGGCGGAAAACTGTTTTTATACAGCCAGCTAATCGTCGCAACCAGAAAAACCGTATAAACCACCGGCCAAATGACATCAAACGTAAAGCGCGCCCGAACATACTCCAACCGCCCTTCAGCCCCATACGCCTCCGCCATGCTGTAGAGCTGCGAGGGGGTGTAAAAGAAAGACAGGTCGGGAGTGCCCGCGCCCGCGCTATTCTGGCTTGCCTGCTCGGCTTGCGCAGGTAGGACTGTAGCAGAGAAGACCACAAACACCAGCAGGGTCAACAAGGCCACCCAGCCAGGCGACCATTTTTGTAAACGGAGCGACAATTTCTCCATACTAGATCACCCTCACAGTTGAGCCATTGGTAGCTTTTTCAACTTCTATCCGGTTCGGGAAAGCATCCTTCAACTCATCGATATGCGTGATGACCAGGATTTTTCGGAAATCTGAACGCACCAGGTTAATTGCCTCAATCAAACGCTGTCGTCCCTGGGTGTCCTGGCTGCCGAAGCCTTCATCAATCACTAGGGTCTGCAGACGTGCCCCTGAGCGCTGGGCAAGCACTTCGGACAGTGCCAGTCGAATGGCAAAATTGACCCGGAATGCTTCGCCTCCCGAAAACATTTCGTAATCGCGCGTTCCCGAGCCATCGCTGATCTGTATGTCCAGTGTCTCTTTCAAGTCCTGCCGGACTTTGTCTTTATAGGCCGCCTGGGTGATAAAGCGCACCGACATGCTGCTGCCGCTCAAGCGATCCAATATTTCATTGGCTTTGGCCTCGATTTGCGGCAGCGCCTGTTCGATCAATAACGAGGGAACGCCGTCTTTACTGAAGGCTCGCTCCAGTTGCTTATACAGGCTCACCTGGCGGGCGAGTTCTTCACGTTGGGTTTCATAAACCTTGCGCCGGGTTTTCAGGTCTGCTAGGACTGCAACCAGTTGGTGCGCAGCGCCTACCTCTCGGCGAAGACCATTCTCCTTTTCTTGGATCAACAGCACACTTTGCTCGACCGCTTCGAGGTCCGGAGCCTGGGCCTGGGCGGCAGCCAGGGCTGCTGCAGCCTGGTCAAACTCGTTTTGCAACCG
>JAYRWF010000231.1:0-3938 GCA_041918195.1 Anaerolineales bacterium | reverse complement strand
CAATAAATTGATGCGCACCGTCCTGGTCAGTAATGACCATACTCCCGGTACGCTGGGAAGGTTATTAGTAGCAATTTCGGAAGCTGGAGGGGATGTGGGTGAGATTCACCTCCTGCAGGAGACCCATCGCGCAACACGCCGCGAGATAGTGATCTACACCGATGATGAAGAACAATTTCAGCAGATTTTGCAGGCAATCGAGGCAAATCCGGGCACGCGCGTCCGGGCCGTGCGCGACGAGGTATTGGAGCTTCATCAAAAAGGTAAAATCGCCATTCGAAGCCGTTACCAGGTGGATAGCCTGCCGATCTTGCGCCGCGTTTACACCCCCGGCGTCGCGGAAGTTTGCCTGAAAATTGCGGCTGACCCAAACCTGGCGCGCCAGTACACTGCGATCAGCCACCTGGTTGCGATTGTTACCGATGGCACCGCAGTCCTTGGCCTCGGGGATATTGGGCCGCTTGCCAGCATGCCAGTTATGGAAGGAAAAGCGATGTTAATGGAAACCCTGGTTGGGCTGTCCGGGGTGCCGATCCTGCTGAACACAACGAATGTCGATCAAATTATCGAAACCGTCGTGACAATTTCGCCCACCTTTGCAGCCATCCAACTTGAGGATATCTCCGCCCCGCGCTGCTTTGAGATCGAGGACCGCCTGAAAGAACGGCTCGTAATACCAGTGATGCACGATGACCAACATGGCACAGCGGTTGTGACCCTGGCTGCGCTGACCAACGCCTGCCGCCAGACTGGCATAGATTTAAAAACGGCTCAGATTGGGCAGATTGGTTTGGGCGCGGCTGGCAACGCGATTGGGAAAATGTTGATGCGGATTACCGGGAACAGTGTACTAGGCGCAGATCTCTCCCAAGAAGCCCTGGCTCGTTTTGCCAGGATCGGCGGCACGCCTACCAACCTCGAACGGTTGATGACTGAATCGAAAATCGTCATCAGCACTACCGGTGTTCCTAACTTGATCAAACCTGAAATGATTCAGCCAGGCCAGATAATCCTGGCGCTCTCCAACCCCCGACCGGAGATCGAGCCAGAGGTGGCCCTTGAAGCCGGCGCTGCCTTCGCCGCCGATGGAAAATCTGTTAACAATGTATTAGGATTTCCAGGCATTCTCCGCGGCGTGGTGGACGCCAACGCTCCCCGGATTAGTGAAGAGATGTTGGTTGCTGCAGCTCAAACGATCGCGGATCAAGCCCAGCCTGGTGAATTAGTCCCAAATCCACTCGACAAAAAGGTCCACCAGGCCGTAGCCCGTGCAGTGGCCCAGAAAGCACTTGAGCAAGGGTTAGCTCGAGCTGATTTTATTCCTTACGTAGATGAAGTATGAGCTCAACAGATGATCGAATTTGGTCGAGCCATCTGCGGTGATCTTGACTCAGCCATCAACCGGGAATGGCTGGTGACCAACGGCATGGGTGGATTTGCTTCCGGTACCATTGCTGGTATCCTGACCCGCCGATACCATGGTATCTTAATAGCCGCCCTACGCCCGCCGCTCGGCCGGGCATTGTTAGTCGCCAAGATAGACGAAGCAGTTGTTTTAGGTGATAAGACCTATCCTTTGTATGCCAATCGCTTTTCGACTGGGATTGTCCAGCCACACGGATACCATACGATCCAGCGTTTCTATCTGGATGGCGGGATTCCAACCTGGGAATATGCCCTTCCTGGAACCTTGATCGAAAAACGAATTTGGATGAGAGCAGGGGAAAATACTACATACATCCATTACACCTGCTTGCGCTCTGTACATGATCGGTTTTCTCTCCAATTACAAGCCTTGGTCAACGGCCGAGATATGCATCGTGCAACCCACGCGACCCAGGCACATCATATAAACGTAACACCCCTCTCGGATGGCCTGCACATTTCCAACCCAGATCTTGAAAGCCAGGTTTGGCTTCGCTGCTCGGGCGGGTATGCGCAAATCAATCCAGAATGGCAACGCAACTTTTACCTGACTGCGGAGGCGGCGCGCGGAGAAAGCAGTGTCGAAGATCACCTGGCAGCAGGTAGCTTTTTTGTCGAACTCCGCGAAGGTCAAAGCATCACCCTGGTAGCAACCACAAATCCCCTGGCCTCCCTGGATGGCCAGGGCGAACTAGAAGCCAGAAAGCAATACGAAGCCCAACTCCTGACAAGCGCAACTCATCTGATCAACCAGGCGCCCTCCAATCAGGCTGAAATCAGCCAGTTAGTCCTCGCAGCAGACCAATTTGTTGTCCACCGATCGCATCCGCTCGAACCGGATGGCAAGACGGTCCTGGCTGGTTACCCCTGGTTTAGCGACTGGGGTCGCGATACGATGATCTCCCTGCCAGGCTTGGCCCTTGCCACAGGCCGTCCCGAAATTGCCCAAAAAATCTTGCGCACCTTTAGCGCTTATGTTGACCAGGGAATGCTTCCAAACCGTTTTCCCGATGAAGGCGACCAGCCCGAATATAACACCGTCGATGCCACCCTGTGGTTTATCGAGGCCGTACGGGCAACCTTGTTAGCAAGCCAGGACGTTCCTTTTCTGGAAGAAATTTACCCGATCCTGCAGGATATTATCCACTGGCACCTGAAAGGCACTCGAGATCAAATTCGCTGTGATCCTGGCGATGGCTTGGTAGCTGCTGGAGATCGGCAAACTCAGCTCACCTGGATGGATGTTCGTATCCAGGGTTGGGCGGTAACACCACGGGCTGGAAAAGCGGTTGAAATCAACGCCCTATGGTACAACGCCCTAATGTGCATGGCTGACTTTGCCAGGCAGCTCAACCAACCGGCTGAAGAATACCATCGGCTAGCCCAAAAAGCTCGCCTAGGCTTCCAAAAATTTTGGAACCCGAACACTGGCCAGCTTTATGATGTTATCGAAGGACCGGACGGAAATGACCCGACCATCAGGCCCAATCAGTTGATAGCTGTTTCAATTCATCACAGCCCGTTGGCAACGGAAATGAAAAAAGCCCTGCTAGACGCCTGCAGCGTACACCTGTTGACTTCATACGGATTGCGTAGCCTGGCGCCAGGAGAACCCGGATATCTGGGAAGATACTCTGGTGATCGCTGGCAACGTGATAGCGCATATCACCAGGGGACCGTCTGGAGCTGGCTGATCGGCCCATATGTCAGTGCGTATTTGAAAGTTTATCGACAGCCTGAAAAAGCCTGGTCCCTATTGCAGCCCTTGTTCCTACAACTTGGTGAACATGGCCTGGGCGGGATAAGCGAGGTCTTTTCTGGAGATCCGCCACATCAACCGGAAGGATGTATTACCCAAGCCTGGGGAGTAGCGGAGATCTTACGCGTCGTAAGGGAAATCGAGTTGTTTAGGGAACAGATGGACGCTGGATAACCAAAGCCGGGTCACCGAACAGTAAGAAGGTGCGCAGCACATCCTGCGCATCAGGTTTTTCGGTCAAGATTTTGTTCTGGGCGAACAAGACTGCTTCTCCCATACGAGCGCTGGGGTGATCCAACAGCGCTTCAGCAATCCCATAGCTGAGATAACTCTGGTCTTCCGGTAAAGTCAAGCTGGTTGGCGCCAGGATTGCTACTGCTCCAGCCTCGGGCTCGAAAAGAAAAGCCTCAGCCAGGGACTCTTGTCTAGGGTGAGTAAATAATCCCGTCAGGCAGGTTAGGTTGACCACCACAGGTAGGTGCACCTGCTTTTTCAAGTTAGGCACATCTTGATTCGTGAAGAGAGAATCTTTCCCCCACATCTGCAGGCTGCCATGCCCAAAGTAATACACCAACCAGTTGCCCTGGTCCAAGCTCGACTTGACCTGCTGGTTGAAGCCAGGTTCACCCGGCTTTGAAACGAGCAAATCCGCTTGGATACTGGCCGGTAGCTCTCCCAGAAAAGTTTGAGCATCTACCCGAAAGGCAGGATCAGTTCCATCGGCAATTGCCAGGACATGGTTCGCGGGTGGCTT
>JAYRWF010000230.1:0-1858 GCA_041918195.1 Anaerolineales bacterium | reverse complement strand
TGGAAGTGCTGGCCTTCGGCCTGGTTGCCTTGGCAATTGCACTACCAGCAGGTGTTTACCTGGCCTACCGCTTAACAGGTAGTTTTCTGAATTTATTTAATATTGATTACACAGAATTTGTTGTTTCCGAGCGTGCAGTTACATTAATGATCTTATCGGCCTTGGTTACTCCGTTGATTTCTGCTCTTTGGCCAATCCTGAAAGGCGCCTGGATCAGTGTCCGCGAAGCGATCTCCAGCTATGGCTTAGGTGGAGATTTTGTCAGCTCGCGCCTGGATCGCCTGGTAGATCGAATTGGAGCCGGGTTTCTACCCACGCTGTACGCGGCTGCATTGGGAAACCTGTTCCGGCGCAAAGGTCGCCTGACTTTTTCTGTTTTGGTCTTAACCATAGCCGGGATCATGTTCCTGGTGGTGATGAGCCTGATTTCATCTATTCGGCTGACGCTAGACAATGAAACCGCCCGGCAAGGATATGATGTCAGGATTGGATTTGCTCAAAATCATCCAATTGAAAAAATCCTGACCATTGTGGAGGCAGAGCCTGCGTTAGAAAAAGCCGAGGTCTGGTTCAGCCGGAATGTAAGCCTGTATCGCCAGGGGGAACGCCTGGAAGACTCGGCGGGGCTTGGCGCTCAGCTAATTGGCATCCCATCCGATACGGAGATGTATCGGCCATTACTTGTTGAAGGTCGGTGGTTGGAACCCAACCGAGATGCCGCTGAAGTTGTCCTAAACCATGAAACGGCTGAGAATAACCAGATCGCCATCGGCGACCAGGTAACCCTTGACCTGGGTGAGTTGGGTAGGAGTGAATGGTCAGTCGTGGGTACTTACCGGACAGTTTATTCGTCAGGTTTTGTGGTTGAGCCAATTTATGCTCCCCTGGCGGCTTTTGAAGAAGCGACCGGGGTGCGAGATCAGGGCAACCAGGTTCTGTTGCGAGGCACAGGGATTAGCTCCTTGATTGACGAGACTGCCTTTGCTGACCGGCTAGAAACTGCCTTTGAGTCCGATGGCCTGGATATCGATTTCTATACTACCAGTGGAAAATTAGAAGCGCGCGACTTTGCAAATAACCAATTCAACACAATCGTAAATTTGCTACTCAACCTAGCTGTTCTGGTGGCGAATGTTGGGGGGCTTGGGTTAATGGGCGCGCTCGGGATCAGCGTGATGGAACGCACCCGTGAAATCGGCGTAATGCGGGCAATTGGCGGAAAATCGTTCGCCATTGGTAGCTTATTTGTGATGGAAGGCTTGTTGCAAGGATTGCTAAGCTTTTTCCTGTCTGTTCCAGCTGCTTACTTACTGGCCCAGCCCCTGGCGCGCCTGCTTGGTCAGACCATGATTGAGATCGATCTGGACTATGCCTTCAACTTTCCAGCGGTTGGCGTCTGGCTTGGGATGGTGCTGGTGCTGGCGGTGCTCTTCTCGTTATGGCCGGCGCGTAATGCGACCCGGATTAGTGTTCGTGAAAGCCTGGCCTATTCGTAAATCCATTCATATGCCAGGATCTTGCTCATTTCAGGCCGCCCAGGTCAGAAATCAGCACCCAGCCAATGATCGATTTGTCAGGTCCGTTATATTCCACTAAAACGCATTCCCGGTTGAAATCATCGAAGCGCCGTTCCGAAGGTAGGAAGCGAACTGGGCCTTTTTCTGGGATTTTTCCCACCGCAGTAAAGGTTTCGTAGCAACCGTTGCGTGCCCAAATATCGCGCAAGGTCAGACCCGCTTGCGGAGTTGGGGTCAGGCTGGGAGCCAAGGTTGGGGTGACCGTTGGGGTCAGTGTGGCTGTCGGGGTTAGTGTGGCTGTGATGGTGGGTGTCAGCGTGACCGTCGGCGTAGGTGTGGGG
>JAYRWF010000229.1:0-4212 GCA_041918195.1 Anaerolineales bacterium | reverse complement strand
TCTAAATGTATGTTCGGCCGCGGGGTTCGGCTCCGGCGAGCGTTCTTCTACCTGGAACATTACAAACGACTCGCCTTGCCTGGCAGCGCTCGCCAGACAGTCCAGTGTCCTACGCAGTGTCTCCGGCCGGTTGTAGGTGGGAATGATTACACTTAGTTCAAGCGACATCAATAGTTCTGCGTTACATTAACAAGAGTTCTTGCTTCGACTGTGCCCAGCAGGCCTTTGTATCCACCTTGCCGCAACGACGCTTAATTAACCGGGCGGATCCCATACCGGCCGCGCATATCATCCAGCAGCGCCTGGCGCAGCGCAGCTCGTTGCGCTGGATGGTATGCCTTGCGCCATTTCGGTCGCAGGCTCCAGCTTAAATATCTTCGCAGGTAAGTTACATAGTTACGCAGCAGAATCCCAGCACCCGCTTTGCGCTTGCGGGCGAAGAGCAAGCTGTTGCGGGTCGTGTAATAGGTAACGTTGGGTGAATCCTGATCCCGCCGGCGGGTATCGGGATGCCAGACGCGGCTGGAGGGGACATAGACAGCCTGGTAGCCGGCCTGCAGACCTCGATAGCACCAATCGACTTCTTCGTTATAAGCGAAGTAATCCTCGTCCAACAGGCCGACCCGCTCGATGACTTCGCGCCGGACAAGCAGCGCGCAGCCAGAAAGAAAACTCACCATTTCTGATTGGTCATACTGACCTGCATCAGTCTCTCCCAGGCCCCGGTTTGCGGGTAGATACCTGGCATCCCAGGTTCCTCCAGCCGAGAGCAGCAGCTCTGGTTCTTCAATAGCCAGAATTTTTGGACCGAAAAAACCGGCTTGAGGATGTTGGCTGGCCGCCTGGACTAATTCTGCCAGGGTCTGTGCCTCGACAATCGCATCATCGTTAAGCAGGAAGACGTAATCGCATCCTTGCGCCAGGCAGCTGCGGATGCCAAGGTTATTTCCACCGGTATATCCCAGGTTCTGTTGGCTGACCAAAAGATTAAGCTCCGGATAGGCTTGCTTGAGCCGGTCAGCCGAATCGTCGCCAGAGCCATTTTCGACCACCGTGATCAGCCGGTTTGGAAAGGTCGATGTCTCCAGGCTGCCAAGGCAGCGCAGGGTATCGGCAGGGCTTTTCCAGTTGATAATTACAACCCCTACCCGGGGCAAAGGCTTACTCATCGAAGCGCAGCAGTGGTCTGAGAAACTGGCGCAACCGATAGCGGGTCCACTTAAGTCGGCGGGACAGGCTGGCGTTGATCTTCTGAGCGAAATCTTCCAGGCTGTCATTAGCCAGGATACCGACCCGCTGGTAGGCAAACCGGTCGCGGCCGGGCCCGCCAACGTAAAAAGGCTGGTAGGTACAGGCAGCCTGGTAGCCAGCCTGCGCCGCCAGGCGTTTAATCTCACGATTGAGCTGGCTAAAGGGATATGAGAAGAGCGTAACGGACTCACCCACATGATTTTCGATGTCTTTCCGAGATTGTTGCAGCTCATCCGCGATGGTCTTGTGATCGAGCCGGGTGAGATCAGCATGGCTCATGGTGTGTGATCCAAATTCAATCCCAGCCTGGCGCATCTCGCGCACCTGCGCCCAGGTTAACATCGGGCTTTCGGCCAGCCAGCCTTCCCGCCAGGCGCTGGTTTTCCCAATCGCCGCGCTGACCAGGAAAATCGTCGCCGGGTAGTTTCGAGCTTGCAGCAAGGGAAAAGCTCGCCCATAATTATCTCTGTAACCATCATCAAAGCTGATTGCAATCAACCGCTCGCTATTCAGGCTTTGGTGTCGGGCGAGATCAATCCAATCTCCCAGGCGAATCACCTGGTAGCCCTGGTCGCTCAACCAGGCAAGTTGGTCGGCGAAGCGTTGGGCGGAGACGGCGTGTATCTCCTCAGGTTGCCCGGCGACGATTTCATGGTACTCGAGGATTTTCATTAATAATAATCGTGGTCGCCCATGCTCAAGTACCAGTTCTCGAACTGGACTGGATCTGGAACTAATTCTGCGCCGGGCAAAGTCCGGATAATCAATGGGGTGGTATAGCGCAGTGAGCCGGGTAGCCATTTCTTGAGACTCGTAAAACCGTGGTTGGCGTCAAAGAAAAAGTAACCCGCGTGGCGCAACAAGCGGCTGGCAGGCCGTTGCGCAGGTAGCATCCAGCAGTGGAGCTGAGCAGCGCCGCGCAGCCGGGCTTGCCCCTCTGCGGCAGCCAGCAAGGCCTTGCCGGTGGCTAGTTCTTCCGGGAGGAAGAACCATTCAGCCAGGGCTACGGAGTGATGGCGGGCCAGGTCTTTGAAGGAGAGCACCGCAATCCCAGTTAGCTTGTCTCCTTGCCAGGCTTCTAGAAGCAGGTAATGTTTTTGGGGATTTTCGGTATAACGCCAGTTCAGGTAGGTGTGATCCCTTTGAACCGCGATTTGGAATTGGGTTGCGGCGGCCTGCCATAATTGGTCAACTTGTGAATCGAAATAAGCCACCTGGCGAATTTTCAATTCGCTGGCTAATCGGCGACCAGGTGTATTAAGCGAACCAGGCCCTCGGGAAAAGCGCAAGAATTTCGTGAAACGCGGCACCAGTCCAACAGTTTTCCAGCCCAGGCGGTTGATAAAACCAGCTTGGGATGCCGGGTTGGGTAGGGCGTAATCCAGGACAACCCCATCCCGGTCCATGTCCTGGTAAGTTTGCTGGTTGAGTTTGACGAACAGACCCAGGCGACGTGCTTCCGGGGTGATCATAGCATCCACGGCCTGGGCGCCTCGCGCAGAGTTTGCCCCCAATTTCATCCAGACCGGCAGGTTGCCATAGAAACCAAGCGGCCGGGTTTGAGCCTCACCGAGGCGGCTGTCTGGGTTTGGGCTGGTTTGTTCGGCAACTTTGCCATAGAATCGCCCGGCCGGGTTTTGAAAGTACTTCCATGCCACGAAATCGGGCGTCCAATCTGCCTGGAAAGCCTGGCTGGCGAATTGGATCAAGTCCGGGCTGTCTTGCAGGGTAGTCTCGCGAATTTGGTAATGTTTTAGGGAATGTTTTTCCTGGATCACGGCCTGGTAGAGCGCTGCCAGCTCCTCAGTTTGCTGCTCGAGCGTCTTGACTGGCGGGACATTGGCTCGCAACCGGTCACGCAGCTCGGGATGGTTGGCGAGCTCGACCAGCAGGCGGGCAAGTTCCTGGCTGTCGCCCGTCGGGAACAGATAACCATTGACACCTGGTTCGATTGCCTCTGGGATTGCCCCGATTTTCGACCCGATCACCGGAATACCGGCTATAAATCCCTCCCTAATGACATGGTTGAAAGTTTCCGGCCAAATCGAGGGGACAACCAGCACGTCCAGCTCGGCCATAATTTCAGGTAGTTGATCGCGAGTGTATTTGCCACACAACTGGATCCGGGGATCGCCGGCTGCCTGGGATACTATGTTTTTCGTATAACCGGGGTCATGCGCCAGGTCACCATAAACACGCAACGTTGCCCTGGGCGGGTCTCCGTTGCTTGCTGGACCGCTGAAACCAGCCTGGAATGCCTCCAGGAGTACATGCACTCCCTTAACTGGCACAATATGACCCAGGTAGCCAATTCGTAGGGTGTTGGCAGCGGTGTGATCGCCTGGCTTTCGTTGGGGGATCCGGTCTTGCCAGGCGCTGTCTTCGCCATCGGGCAGCAGGGTGATTTTTCCGGCCGGCGCATCATGCGCCAGGAAAATATTTTTAACATAATTCGATTTCACAAGAATCCGGTCGCAAGCCGCCAGCCGGCTGCTGAGCAGAGCTCGCCGCTCATGCATGTCAAAGGCCATCCCGCGCAATCCGGGCTGCCGGGTCAGCGCTGGCTGCCGAGAGATGCCTTCCAGGAGGCGATTTACGCTCGTTTCAGGCAGGATCTTATTCGGCCAACGGTACGCTTTAGCGTCCCACAACATGCATTTAAGACAATCAATTGGCTCCACCTGGCCGTCGCACAATTCACCGCTGCCCTTGATCAGCTTGATCTGTGGGCAGATGAACCAGAAGTCGGTCAGGCTGATCACCAATGGGATCGCCAGCGCGCTGACCGTGGCGAGAATTGAGCTGGAAAGCGTCACACAGGAAGTAACATGCACCAGATCGGGCCGGTACGCTGCCAGGTATTTCTCCAGGTAAGCCGCGGTTTGAGGATTGTCGTACAGGTAGCGGCACGGATCTGGGGCAAGCTGCCAGTTCAAGTGCAGCCGGGTAACTTTGACCCCC
>JAYRWF010000228.1:0-1685 GCA_041918195.1 Anaerolineales bacterium | reverse complement strand
AGGAATAAGTCCCATGACGTTATTGTCTGCAAGTATAGGTAAAGAACTAATCGCACGACGATTAAGTCCGACGGCTTCCCCAATTTTGGCAAAAAGTGTAGTTCCTTCTGGAAAAACTTTAGCACCTAGTCTTTTTGCTTCTGATAAAGACAGATAATTGTTTGCTCTGGATATAATTCCGCCACTTGCCTTAACCGCATCGGTAATATCAGACACTTTTGCCAATGGATAATCACCACTTGACTGTCCTTGAAGTGCTTTTGGAAAACCTACTCCTGATTGGGCGAGAGCAATCTCACCGAGTTTAGTTCTTATCCAGCCTTCTGGCAATTTCTCATCCACCATTCCCTCCTCCCCCAGCACTCTATTCAATTCATCCAGCAGCCTTGGTAATTCCCTTTCAAACACCCTCGCCGCTGCCAACTGCCCGCCTCGCTCGAAAAACGGGCTCAGGTTCAAATCTTCAACCCCGATCGCCAGGTTCACCCCGATATGCGCCGCGATCCGGTCCAGCCACCAACGCTGCCTGTCGCTGAATTTCCGTCCCTCGGCTTCCTGCGCAGTCAGCCACTCCCGGTAGCGCTGCGCCACCCGCTCTGGATAGGGTAGCAGCTCGTCGTCCAGTTGCACCGCGTGGCGCACCAGCGCCACCATATCGCTCAGCACCCGCCGCTCGTTCACCCCCCGCACCCGGTCACGCTCCAGTTGGGCGTACGCCCGCCACAGCGCTTCCGTTGTCCAGCTCCGCGGCGGCTGCTGTAAGATCTCCGCCAGTTCTTTCAGCGCTTCAAACGTCAACCGGTTAGGGTGGCTTTCCAGCGAGCGCCTGCGCGGGATCGAGTAAATAATCTGCAGGGCGGTGATCTCATCTTTGTGTTCGGCGATGAAAGCTTCGAACGAGGCCACGATCGCCCGCGCCCGCTCTGTTGCCTGGTCGTCGAACGCTGCCAGGGTCGCCTGGTCGGCGCTTTCGTCGATCACCTGCTCGCTGCGCCGCTGGATCTCCACCAGCAGCCCGCGCAGCGCCGGGTTGGCTGCCAGCGGCCGCACCGCCTGTTCCAATAGCGCCTCGCTGGCCTGGCTGAGCTGCTCTGCGCTGGGCTCAACCTCCGGCGGCAAATCCTTGCGCGCCGCAGCCTCTTGCTGGTCCGGGTCGATCGCCGCCAGCAGCCCGTCGATCAGCCCGCCCAGGCCGCCTGCTCCCACCACTTCATCCACCTGCCGCGCTTCCCCGGCGCTCAGGCTCTTCCTGATCCGGATCAAGCGCCCTGCCAGGGACGCTACCACCGCCTCGTCTGCCGCGCCCATGCTCGCCAGGCCGAGCAGCTTCTCGAACGAAACCGAGCGCTTCCGCTCCAGCGTCTGGGTCTCCACCAATTCCTGGTCCAGGATCCCCACTGCATCTACGATCACGAAATGGTCTTTGCGGATTCCCTCCCCCGGGTTGACCGCTCGGATGTCCGTCTCCGCAATGACCCGCGTCCCCCGCCCGATCATCTGCTCAAACAAGATCCGGCTCTTTACCGCCCGCAGGAAAACCAGGATTTCGATCGGTTTGATATCCGTGCCGGTAGCGATCATATCCACCGTTACCGCGATGCGCGGATTATACGCGTTGCGGAAATCGCTGATCAACTGCTCCGGCGCCACGCCCGTCGTCCGGTAGGTGATCTTCTTGCAGAATT
>JAYRWF010000227.1:0-9643 GCA_041918195.1 Anaerolineales bacterium | reverse complement strand
TGCCAGCAGCATCATCGTGCCTTCGAAAATCTGTTCGTAAGGTTCTTCCAGGCGTGCGCCGACCAGGTGTAGTCCAAAGGCGGTTAGCAGGCTGAGCGCGCCAGCGCTTAATACACCGCTCCAGACGACCCGGTTGAGCTCTTGGCGTTGAAACTTGCGCAACGCTCCCAGGACGATACCGATAATCAAGGCCATCTCCAGGCCTTCACGCACCGATAAAAGGAATGCGGGCAACAAAACAAACCTCCGGTTAGGCTAAGATTAAATTATTTAATATATATTTTATATAAAAATAATGAAATTGTCAATCCTCGTGCGAATGCTCGCTCAGGTTCTTCGCGCCGGGCAACCGGTCCTCCAATTGCTGGGGCTTGTGAATCAGGATGGGCAGATGCTGGGGACAGATCGAGTAATTTTCGCCCATATAGCGCATCAGAAGCAAGGGGACTTCATTTTCAGTGCGTTCACAAACAATGCAGGGGGGGACAGATGCTTTCATTAATCCTCACGATGAACGGGATTTGGTTTTTCGCCCGGCAGGGGTGGGCTTAGATGGGCTTTCGGCTCTTCGGGCTGGGCCGCCGCCGCGGTAATCGGGCGCCAGGATTGCAAACAGGGTGCATAAACGCGTATCCAGCATCCGGCTGAGCAGGCGGGCGTCGATCTCTTCAATTTGGTCGAAGGTTGTGATTACGCTTGGCAGCTTGGCAAAATAACGATAATTGAATAACTGGTAAAGTTTTTCGCGCGCCCAGGGGGTGCTCGATTGGGTGCCCAGGTCGTCCAGGATCAGTAGCGGGGCGGTCTTGTATTCTTCAAACCGCTGATCGAGCCGGACGTTGCTCTCAGCGCTGAAAGTCGCACGCAGCTCGTCCAGCATCTCTGGGACGCTGACAAAGATCACCTGCTCGCCCTGGTCCAGGCGGTAATTGCCGATTGCCGCTGCCAGGTGGGTTTTTCCGCTGCCGTGCGCTCCGGTGAAGACCAGCCAGCCATCCGGTTTGCGCGCAAAGGCCTGGGCTGCACGCAAGGCGTTTTGAAGGTTAGCCTGCTGATCGGCTGGCAACTGGTCATTTTTACGCAAGTCAAAGTTTTCAAAGGTCATCTCGTGCATCAGGTCCAGGGAAGAAAGCTCGTGATGGCCGAAATCTCCGGCTGGCCGGCGGTAATCGCTGGCCAGGATCCGCACCAGGCTGACCAGCTCCGGGTCTTCCAGGCGGGAGCGGATCCGGCCTTCAATCTGGTCCAAGGCCAGGTTGGTGGTCACCACGGTTGGCAGGCGGTTAATGTAACGATAATTGACGATCTGAAATAACTTCTCTTGAGCCCAGGCGGTGGCGTTCTGGGTGCCGAAATCATCCAGCACCAGCAAGCCAGCAGTGCGGATTTGTTCGAAGCGTTCTTCGAAGGTAGCCTGGGGGTCATCATACGTGTAGCGCAAGGCATCCAACAGGTCCGGAACGGTCAGGAACAGGGTCGGGAGGCCCAGGGAGACGGCGAAGTTCGCGATCGCGGCTGCCAGGTGGGTCTTGCCGCAGCCGTAGCCGCCTTGCAAGACCAGCCAGCCGTTGGGTTTCTCGGCAAAACGGCGCGCCTGGTTGAACGCTTGCTCGAGCGATTCAACCTGGCGAGCTGCCAGGCCAATCCGGCCTTGTGGTTGGAACGACTCAAAAGTCAGGTGGCGCAGCTCACTCAGGTTGCTCAAGGCATACAGCCGGTCCAGCACTTGCTGGCTGATCTCGCGACGCCGGCAGTCGCACGGCTGCAGCTTGCCGAAATCAGGGTGCCCGAGCGGCAGGTCGTACTGGTAGTAACCCAATCCGCCGCAGATCGGGCATTTTGGATCGCCGATCAGATCGGTTGAGCGCCCACTGCGTAACCGCTCAGTGTTTGATGAAGTCGGAGAGCTCGCCTTCGATATATTCTCGGCCAGTTTTTTTAGGGTCTCGTCGATTTTCTTTGGCATTGCGTCCTTCTTTATGCCAGCGTTTGAGAATCGCCTCGATGTAACGCCAGTTACGGGCGTTATGTTCAACTGCGATTTGGAAAGCTTCTTCGATCCATTCAGCCGGGTAGATGTCTTCGGCTTCGCTCAGGGACTCAGCCAGCAGTGGGGTAACCGGGCCGACATGCGCTTCGTATAGTCGAAAAATATTCGGGGCCGCCGGGCGCAATACGCTTGGCGCGGCGTTGCGTTCGTCGGGCTTCCAGCGGCCGTCTTGGATCGCCTCCACGGCTGCTCGCCCCTTGGCCGAATTTAAAAAATACAGCTTCTCCTGCATTTCGCCCTCGCCCAGGGATACTTCGAGTAGCAGGCCGCGCTTCACGCTGCGCCGGAGCGCAGCTTGCAGCGCCAGGCGCGCCTGCTCAGGATCTGGCGCCAGGCCCTGCATGAACATCTTGTCTTCCAGGACGTCGGATTCTTTCAACCAGCGAAAGTCACCCGGAATTTGGTCCAGCCGCCAGAAGGTGTAGATGCTTAGCTTGAGCTCGCCCAGGTCGTCGATCTGAGGCAGCAGATCGCTAAAAAACGGCCCTGGGATCGGCGTCATGTGGACTCGCCTGGTCTGGAAACCTTTGAATTTCACACTCATTCTCCGCCTGGAGGCTTCAGCCTACCCGTAACAAATCAACAGTCCGCTTGGCTGCGTTTTCAAATTTGGCCACGCTGCCCATGAAAATCAATTCAATCGAGCCCACCGGGCCATTGCGGTGCTTGGCCACTTTGATCACGGCCAGGTTCTGCTTTAGAACATCTTTTTCATAGAGCTCCGGCCGGTGAATAAACATGACCACGTCTGCATCCTGCTCCAGGCTGCCGGATTCGCGCAAATCGGATAGCTGCGGTTCTTTGTCTGCGCGCTGTTCCACCGCGCGGGAAAGCTGGGCGGCTGCCAGCACAGGCACATTCAGCTCGCGTGCCAGCACCTTGAGGTTGCGTGAGATATACGAAACCTCCTGGACGCGGTTTTCAGAACGAGTGCCGCTGCTCATTAGCTGCAGGTAGTCTACCACCACCAGGTCGAGCCCAAACTCCAGATGCAGCCGGCGGCACTTCGTGCGCAACTGCAGCGGAGTCAGGGCTGGTGTGTCGTCCAGGTAGATCTTGGTGTCATTTAGCACTTCAACTGCATGGGTGAAACGTGGCCACTCGTCATCTTCTAGCCGGCCTGTACGCAGGCGCTGCGAATCGATGCTGGTTTCTTGGGAAATCAAGCGGTGTACGAGTTGTTCATTCGACATTTCGAGTGAGAAGACCGCCACGTGCTTTTTATGTACCTGGGCGGCGTTTTTGGCGACCGTCAGCATAAAGGCAGTCTTGCCCATCCCGGGCCGTCCAGCGACAATCAGAAAATCCGAGGGCTGCATGCCCTCCAGGATTTTGTCCAGGTCAATAAAACCGGTAGGCACGCCCTGGATTTCGGCGCCCCGGTTCGCCAGCATTTCAATCCGGTCATAATAGGTGCTCAGCACCTGCTGGATGGTCTGGAGGTCGCGGGTCATGCGTCGTTCGCTGACGCCAAAGACCGCTTTTTCGGCCTCATCCATCACCGCGTCTATCCCGGCATCTTCCTGGTAGGCCAGCTTGGCGATATCGTTGGCAGCTGAGAGCATTTTCCGCCGGATGGCGGTTTCCTCAACGATTCGGCCGTAGGCGGTGGCGTGCAGCGAGGTCGGTACATTGTTAATCAGCGCGGTGAGGTAGGCTGGCCCGCCAACCTCGGCAAGCTGGCACATCTGGTCTAACTCTTCGACTACTGTCAGGAAGTCGAGTGGGACTCGCCGCTCATGCAGGCGATGAAAGGCCTGCCAGATCCAGCGGTGCCGGTGGATATAAAAATCATCCGCCTGTAGAAAGGAGGCGACCTCATAATAAGCTTCTGGATTGATCAACACAGAGCCGATGACCGATTCTTCGGCTTCACGGCTCTGGGGAACAATCTGTGGGCTGAGAGAAGTTTTTTCGACCGGCGGAAGGTCGCTCATTACTTGTCTTCTTCGTCAGGCTGGTCCGGCTGATCCAGATCGCCCAGGTTTAGCCCTTCCAGGAAATCCTTGAAGACCGACAGGCGTTCTTCGCTGCTGTCCCCCTCGGTAGGCTCGCCGCCTGGCGCGACCGGCGGGCGATCGGTCTGTTCCTGGATATCTTCTTCGGGGATGATCCCGGCTGCATCCATGACAGAGCGCGCTACCAGGACAGGAACATGGCTTCGTACCGCGATCGCCAGAGCATCCGAAGGCCGCGCGTCGATATTGAGTGTCCGCCCATTGACTTCTACGACGATATTCCCAAAGTAAGTATCGTCCCGCAGGGCAACGACCTCGACCTGTTTAATGCGCGCATTAAGCTGGGTGAAGACATTTTTCAAGAGGTCATGGGTTAAGGGTCGGGCGACCTCTACTTCCTGCAAAGCGATCGTGATGGCTTCGGCTTCATACACCCCAATCCAGATCGGCAAGTACCGTTCAGCATGTTTTTCACGCAGGATGACAATCCGCTGCTGGGACATCAGGCTGACGCGGATGCTATCGATGGCAACTTCAATCATTTCGGACATAAACGGCCTCCGTTAAGTGGGTGCTGCGCCGTGATTCTAACATGGGCAGGGTCGGGATGCAACCATTATACCTTACCGGGAGGGGTGCATAAAAAATCGCCAAAATACCAGATTAATGTTAAAAAATTCCGTTGCTCATTTTTCGCTTTACGTTTATAATCGCCATTCAACTGAGCTAAGGCTGGTATGCAAGTTTCCAGCCGCCGAATCCAGGTCAGCAGGCAGGGAGTGAATGAAGGTAAAAATACTATGGATTGAAGGCCGGCAAGGTGAAGGTGCGCCGTTTATTACCACCTTGCGAAAAAAAGGATATACCGTAGAGATTGCCACTTCAGGAAGTGAAGCGCTTGAGCGACTTACCGCCATCAATCCTGACCTGGCTGTTTTAAATGCCGCCTCCTTCCGGTCCAGCGGGACGCGCATGTGCAGTACACTGCGCAAGCAATCCGCCCGCCTACCAATTGTATTTATAACGGCTGCTGGCAACCCTACGCCGGCAGATGAAATGGCCAATGCTATCCTGACCCTGCCATTCACCACCCGCAAGTTGTTGAACTGGATCCTGCCTTTGCTCCCCTGGGGAACTGAACAGACCCTGGTCGCTGGTCCAATTCGCCTGGATGTCGAAAGCCGGCGGGTAGAATGCGATGGCAAGGTGACCCGCCTGACCCCCAGCCTGACCCAATTGCTCAAAATGCTGATCGACCGGCGCGGCGAGGTGCTTCAGCGTGAAGAAGTCTTCCGCCAGGTGTGGGAGACCGATTATACTGGTGATACGCGTACCTTGGATGTCCACATCAGCTGGCTGCGCCAGGCAATCGAGGCAAATCCTCGCCAGCCGGTGTACCTGAAAACCATCCGCGGCGTGGGGTATCGCCTGGATATCTAGCTGGCTCGCCCAGGCAGGCCGGGCAAGCTTGCAAAATCGCTTGTGGATCACGCCTGAACATGTTCCGCCGTTTTTCAACCAGCTATGTCTTGCTCTCGATCCTGCTTGACGCAGGCGTCCTGCTGACCAGCCTGGCAGTCGCCGCGCTGATCCGTCCCCTCCTGAATAACTGGTCGTTTATTATCTACATGCCGGCGCCGGTCCGCTTGCCGGCCCTGGTTTATCTCCTGGCGTTGGTTGTCTGGGTGGGAATTTTTTTTCTCTTGGGTATCTATGATGGGCGGAAGAATTACCGGGCGATTGATGAATTCAGCAGTCTTAGCCTGGGTGCCTTGTTAGCTGGTGTTTCCCTGGCTGGGGTCTTATACCTTTCCTACCGTGAAGTCTCGCGGGCGCTGTACCTTTCGTTTTTCATTTTTGCCTGCACCGGCCTGGCGAGCTGGCGAATCGCTGCTCGGCTGATATTCCGCCGCAGCGCTCAGCGTGCCCCAGCTCAGCGCCGCGTGTTGTTCGTTGGCGCCGGACCGTTGGCCAAAACCGTGGCCGAGCAGGTCCAGGCGTATGCCAACCTGGGCTGGGCCCTGGCTGGTTTCCTGGAAGAGCAGCCAGGCCAGGGGCAGGACGACCCGCGCGTGCTAGGAACGCTGTCCCAGGTGGGTGAGATTGTCGATCGTCAGCAGATCGATGATGTCCTGATTGCCATGCCCCAGGGGACGCACCTGACCACCAATCGCCTGCTGGCCGAGCTGCATGGCCGCCCGGTCAAGATCTGGGCCGTGCCGGATTATTTCTCGCTCTCACTCCAGCGCGCTCAATATGAAAATTTTGCTGGCCTGGCCATGCTCGATCTGCAGCCGCCCGAAATGACTGATTCCCAGCGCCTGATCAAGCGCCTGGCTGATTTGTTGGTGTGTGCTGTATTGTTCTTACCGGCTTCCCTATTGATGGGGGTGATCGCCATCGCCATTCGCCGAGAAACCCATGCCCCGGCGATTTTCAAGCAGGCCCGGGTTGGAGAAGGCGGCCGGTTGTTCAATATGTACAAGTTTCGTACTATGGTGCCTGAAGCCGAGCAGCTCCAGCACCTCGTCCAGGCCACCGACGAGCAAGGTAACTTGATTCACAAGCAGGCGGATGACCCGCGCGTTACCCGCCTGGGACGCCTGCTGCGCCGCACCAGCCTGGATGAGCTGCCGCAAATATTCAATATTCTAAAGGGAGAAATGAGCCTGGTCGGGCCACGCCCCGAGCTGCCTTACCTGGTCGAACGCTACGAGCCCTGGCAGCACAGGCGCCTGGCGGTGCCGCAAGGGCTGACCGGCTGGTGGCAGGTCAATGGGCGCAGCGACCGGCCGATGCATCTGCACACCGAGGATGATCTGTACTATATCCAGCACTACTCAATCGCCCTGGATTTAAAGATTTTAATGATGACTGTGGTAACAGTGTTACGGGGGCGGGGGGCCTTCTAGGCTTCGAGCTGGCTCCACTCGATTACTTCAACCCCTGCGAAACGCGTACGCATAACCTCCCACGCCTGGGGGTTGTTATCTACCAGGAGAAAGCGCCTACCCAATTTCAAACAGCTCTCGCCAGTCGTGCCGCTGCCGGCGAAGAAATCCAACACCAGATCATCTGGATTGGAGCTGGCCTGGATGATCCGGTTGATCACACCGAGCGGTTTTTGGGTCGGATAGCCGGTCTTCTCTTTCCCGTTGGTCGCCACGATGGTATGCCACCAGGTATCCGTGGGCAGTTTCCCGCGCGCAGCCTTGGCCGGCCCGACCAATCCAGGAGCCATGTATGGGATGCGCTCGATAGCATCGAAATTAAAGGTATAGTGTTCTGGGTTCTTGGCATACCATAGGATGTTATCGTGCTTGGGAGGCCATTTTTTCTTCGTCCGCGCTCCATAATCGTAAGCCCAGATGATTTCATTAATAAAAGATTCGCGGCCGAAGATTGTATCGAGCAGTACTTTACAGTAGTGAACTTCGCGGTAATCGATATGAAAATACAGGCTGCCGTGCGCTTTTAATACCCGGTGGGCTTGCTCCAGCCGGGGCTCCAAGAAAGCCAGGTAATCATCAAAGAGGTCCGCATATTGGCGCGAGCCGACCCGCAAGGTCTGGTAGCGTTTACCCTGGAATCCGGTCCGGTCGCCGTCTTCCGCCTGGATCGTGCGCAGTTGCGTCCGCCCCTGCACTCGGCCGGTATTGAAGGGAGGATCGATATAAATCAGGTCCACCGTTTCGCTTTCCAGTGAGCGCAGGACGGACAGGTTCTCGCCTAAAATGATTTTTCCGGCTATGGTTGCCATGGTTTAAAAAATTTGTTGTGAAAAATCAGCCTAGCCGATTTTTCACAACAAATCGTAATTGACCTTAGGCAGATTTTCCGAACTTAGCTACCAGGATATCTTCAAGGGTTGGCTTGCCGATCTCCTGCAGTTCGTAGCGGACGCGCTGGGAAGGCTTGTCGATCTTCACGATCCGTCCCAGGTCGATCGGGGTGGCGATGATCACCAGGTCAACGTCTGCGTTGTGGATGGTCTGTTCGAGCTCGCGGGTCTGATGCTCGCCATAGCCCATCGCAGGCAGGACTTTCCCAGTGGTGGGGTACTTCGCATAGGTAGCCGTAATCGATCCGACCGAATACGGACGGGGATCGACGATTTCGCCAGCCCCATAGCGCCGGGCAGCTACCCAACCAGCGCCGTAGGCCATCTCGCCGTGGGTCAACGTCGGGCCGTCTTCGACCACCAGCACCCGCTTGCCCTGGATAGCAGCCGGATCGTCCACCAGCAGCGGGGAGGCGCCTTCGATGATGATTGCCTTGGGGTTGACTTTGCGCAAATTCTCGCGCACCTTGATCACCTGGTCGGCGTCGGCGGTGTCGACTTTATTGATCACGAACACATCCGCCATCCGGACATTCACCTCACCCGGGAAGTAGCTCAATTCATGGCCGGCCCGGTGCGGGTCTGCGACGACAATCTGCAGGTCAGCAGCGTAGAAGGAGTAGTCATTGTTACCGCCATCCCACAGGATGATATCGACTTCCTGTTCGGCCTGGCGCAGGATCTTTTCGTAGTCCACGCCGGCGTAAACAATCACGCCATTATCAATGTGCGGTTCATATTCTTCGCGCTCTTCGATCGTGCATTCGTGGCGGTCCAGGTCGGCGTAATTAGCAAAGCGCTGGACGATCTGCTTGCTCAGGTCACCGTAGGGCATCGGGTGGCGGATTGCCGCGACCTTATAGCCCATGCTGATCAGGATTTGGGAGACACGGCGGGTAGTTTGGCTCTTACCCGATCCGGTGCGCACCGCGCACACCGAGACCACCGGTTTGGTGGACTTAATCTGGGTTTCCTTGGGACCAATCAGGTGGAAATCAGCGCCGGCGGCCAGTGCCTGGCAGGCCTTGTGCATCACATATTCATGGGGCACATCGCTGTAAGCAAAAACGACTTGCTGAACTTCCTTTTCCTGGATCAACCGGATCAACTCGCTCTCCGCGTAAATCGGGATCCCCGCCGGGTATAGCTCACCGGCCAGTATGGCGGGATAGGTGCGGCCTTCGATATCCGGAATCTGAGTGGCGGTGAAAGCAACCACTTCATAATCAGGGTTGTTCCGGTAGAAGGTATTGAAGTTGTGGAAGTCGCGCCCTGCGGCGCCCATGATAATGGTGCGGATCCTTGACATAGTTACTCCTTTTTAAAGTATAGGCTTATTAATTGATCAGGGATTGTAATCCCTATTATTCACATCACATCCGGCGACTGGATCGCCAGTAAGTTCATTGCATTTGCCAGGGTTTGCCGGGCAGCAGCCACCAGGCGCAGTCGACTGGCGCGCATCTCTGCGCTATCAGCCTGCAGCACAGGGACGCCGTGGTAAAAGCTGTGGAAGTTGCTTGCCAGGTCATAGACATAAGACGCCACCAACAGCGGGCGGTATTCCCGTGCGGCTTGCTGGACGACCGTCGGGAAACGGGATATCCGGTCGATCAAGTCAATCTCATGCGCGGTCAGTGGGTAACTGAATTCGCTCTTGGCCGGGATTTCATTGGCTTTTTTCAAAATGCTATTGGCGCGCACATGTGCGTTCTGAATATACGGCCCGGTATGGCCATCGAAGTTCAACGCTTCTTCCATCTCGAAAACGATGTCTTTGTTATTATCCACCGA
>JAYRWF010000226.1:0-2213 GCA_041918195.1 Anaerolineales bacterium | reverse complement strand
GCGGGTGATCTGGGTCAATTTCCGATCTTGCTCTCGCATCCGGATCGCGATCAGCCCCAGGATGTATAGCACGAAGAGTGCAAAGGTGTAGAATAGAAAATCTGTCCCTCGCCCAATCCCCAACTGGTTGGCGATCCAGGTGGTGAGGTCTGGGAAAATCACGAAAACCGCCAGGATCAGCGCCATAAGGATGCTGAGCGTTCGATTGGCCAGCCGGGAGCGTGAACGCCGGACGAAAAAGATCCCTAGCAACAAGATCAGCACCAGTAGTACAGCCTGGAAGGGGATCATGGAATATGCTCCTCGATCAGCTCAATCAGGATGTTCAATGCGTCCGCGGCGCGCTGGCCTTTCTGGCGGGAATACTCAGTGTAGCGTATATGCACCGGTACTTCAATGTAACTCAATTTCAGGCGGGCGATTTCGCTGACAATCTCAGAAGCATGCGCCATCCGGTTCTGGGTGATTTGTATCTGGCCCGCAGCCTTGGCCGACAAGGCTCGGAAGCCATTGTGGGCATCGGTCAACCAGATCCGTTCGGTCAAGCCAGTAAAAAAGATCGCCGCTTTTAATAAAATTCTCCGGCTGGCTGGCATCTCTTGCGCGCCAGCCAGGAAACGAGAACCTAGAGCCACCTCGACCTGGCCGGCGGCGACTGGCTCGACCAGGCCAGGGATATCTTCGACGCGATGTTGTCCATCGGCGTCAAAGGTCACAATAATCTGTGCACCGTTCAACAAGGCATATTGGATGCCGGTTGCCAGGGCTGCACCCTGACCGAGGTTGATTGGGTGGCGCAACAGGTGAATCGGCCGCCCGGCTTGGAGCGCTGCGATCCGGGGGTAAGTATCGTCCCGCGAGCCATCATCCACCACGACGACCGGGCATCCGAGCTGGAGCACCTCCTCCAGGACGGTTTCGATCATCGGGCCTTCGTTATATGCCGGGATGACGATGTACGTCGTACTACAGTCCCAATTGCATTCGTTCATACGCTATGACCCGCTGCAGGGTCTGGTCCAGCGAACACTGTGGTGTGTAATCAATCAGGTGGTTGATTTTCTCAATCGAAGGCACCCGACGGCGCATATCATCAAAACCTGGTGCATAAGCTTCCGAATAAGGCACCAGCTGAATTCTTGAGCGGCTGCCGGTCAGGGCGATCACCCGTTCCGCCAGCTCATAGATGCTGATTTCCTGGGTTGCGCCGATGTTGAATACCTGCCCCGGCGCATCTGGGTGGACTGCCAGGCGGGCGATGGCCCAAACTACATCCGCAACATCCGCGAAACAGCGCGACTGTCCGCCGTCTCCATACACGCTGATTGGTTCGTTTTTTAGAGCTTGCTGCACGAAGCGCGGCACAACCATCCCATACTGGCCGGTCTGGCGAGGGCCAACCGTGTTAAACAGGCGCATAATCACCACCGGTAGGCCGAATTGAGCCTGGTAAGCCAATCCCAGGAACTCATCCACTGCCTTCGAGGCGGCATATGCCCAGCGGCTGTGTGTGGTGGGGCCCATCAAGCGGTCATCTTCTTCACGAAAAGGAACCTTGACGCCTTTTCCATATACCTCGGAAGTAGACGCGATCAAGACTTTGCAGCCATAACGATTGGCGGCGTCCAGGACAGCTTCTGTGCCCATGATATTGGTTCGGATGGTATGGACTGGATCTTCAATAATTAACTTCACACCAACCGCGGCTGCCAGGTGGATCACCGTATGCGCCTCGCTGGTCAGGCGATCCAGTACCAGGGTATTGTTGATTGTCTCCCGGACGAACTGGTAGTTGGGGTGGGAGCGGAAAGGTTGGATATTACCCAACCGGCCGGTCGACAAATCATCGATTGCAATCACGCTTTGACCTTGGTCAAGGAGTAATTCAGTTAGGTGACTACCAATAAACCCGGCGCCACCGGTGATAAGAAACTTGTGGCGGTTTTCTGGTGGGGTTTGAAGCCTGGCTGCAGGGTTGGTTGCGGGCTGAGGCGAAGTAGGCAAGGCTTTTGGTGCGTGATTGCTGGTGACGTCCATGATTATCCTCTCGTTCTTGGAATGTTGGGAATACCGGTAAAGGCTTATTTCCGCCGGGAGAAGACCAGGCGCCAGGTGAAGAACAGGATTACGAACAGGCTGGTTAAAGTGCCGCCAAGAATCAGCGGCATTTGCGTGGTGCCAGACGGCGCTGGAATTAAGTTGAAATCTGGTGT
>JAYRWF010000225.1:0-3906 GCA_041918195.1 Anaerolineales bacterium | reverse complement strand
ATCTTTTTCTCCTTTCACGGTTTACGGGAATATAGTGGCTTTATTATAATCCAGCCTTTCAAAAAAGCAATATGATTTTGATTGATTGGCTCTACCCGTCCCAGTTTTTAGGACATTCTCATGCCGATACCCTCTAAGGTTATCAGGCAGCAGATCGACCCTTGCCGTTTTATGCGTCTGAATATAGAATGGATGGTATGCCTGAGGATATCACTCCAATTCGCAAGCAGTACCTCGAAATCAAGCGCCAGTACCCGGATGCAATTGTCTTCTTCCGCCTGGGCGATTTTTACGAGACCTTTGACCAGGATGCTGAAACGACTTCGCGTGAGCTGGATATCGTTCTGACCTCCCGCAATGTGGCTAAAGGGATGCGAGTGCCGATGGCGGGTATTCCGCATCATGCAGCGGAAAACTACCTGGCGCGGTTGATCGAGCGCGGCTATCACGTGGCAATCTGCGAACAGGTCGGCGACCAGCCGATCAAGGGTCTGTTTCCGCGCCAGGTGACGCGCGTCGTCACGCCGGGAACGCTGGTAGAACCTGGTTTGCTGCCGGGGGACGCCAATAACTACCTGGCGGCGATTTATATGGAACCCACTGGCGGAGGGATAGAACGGACCGGCCATTACCCAGAGACGACTGTCACAACGCGAGCTGGCGTAGCTTATGTGGATATTACCACCGGCGAATTTGCCGCGACGGAGATCGAGAGCGAGGATATCAACGCTACAATACGTACCGAACTGGTGCGTTTGAAGCCAGCAGAATTCTTATATCCGGAGGGCCTGGTCCTGAACGATGGACTACCAGGGCGGCCGACAAGCTGGCCGGGCGTGCGTTTTGAGCCCGGTCGCTGCCAGGAAGCGCTGCTACGCCAGTTCTCGGCTGGCTCCCTGGATGGCTTTGGATTGCGCAGCATGCCCTTAGCGCTGCGCGCGGCTGGCGTGATCCTGCAGTTTCTCAAGGAAACGCAGCCCACCGCGCTCAATCTGCTGACCAGCCTGAAAACCTATAGCCTGTCCGAGTTCATGGTTCTAGATGCGGCTACCCGTCGTAACCTGGAATTGACCGAGACCTTGCGTGGCGGCCAGGTTAAGGGCTCCCTTCTGGGGGTGATCGATCATGCTGTTACTCCAATGGGTCGGCGGCTGGTGAAACAGTGGGTCAGCCAGCCATTGCTGGATGTTTCCGCTATCCGGCAACGCCAGGAGGGTGTCGGCCAGTTTTTTGAAGATGGATTGTTGCGCAGTGAGCTCCGAGCGGCTCTTAAGCCGCTCAATGACCTGGAGCGCCTGACCAACCGGGTGGTAGGCGGCAGTGCCCAGCCGCGCGACCTGTTGGCAATGCGGGCGACTCTCCAGCGCCTGCCCGGCCTGTCCGACTTACTGGCGGCGCCTGACCACGCCTTGGAACCGCTGTTGCGCGATTTCTCAAACTGTACGGATGAATATGCACTGCTCGATGCGGCAATTTCGGCTGACCCGCCGATGACGCTGCAGAATATTGGTGTGATTCGACCAGGGTATTCGGCCGAACTCGATGGGGTGGTTGAACGCTCACGGTACGCTCGTGAGTGGATCGCCAACCTGGAGGCGGTGGAGCGCGAGCGAACCGGCATCAAGACCCTCAAAGTAGGCTATAACAAAGTATTCGGCTATTACATTGAACTAACCCGTGCCAATGCCAACCTGGCTCCAGCGGAATATATCCGCAAGCAAACCCTGGTCAACGCCGAGCGGTATATTACCCCAGAGATGAAGGAATATGAGACGTTGGTGCTGAATGCCGAAGAGCGAATCCGGGAGATCGAAATCCGCTTGTTTCGCGAACTGTGCACCCGGCTGGCTGCTTCGGCGAGCCGCTTACTGGCTACTGCCCGGATCCTGGCGCAGCTCGACGTGCTGACCTCATTTGCCGAGACGGCTGTGTTGGGCGGCTATGTTCGCCCACAGGTGGTCGAGGAAGATGTGCTTGAGATCCGCGATGGCCGCCATCCGGTGGTCGAACAATTGTTGAGCGGCGAGCGCTTTGTGCCGAATGATGTTTTATTCGAAGAAGGTGAACGGGTGCGGATCATCACCGGCCCGAACATGTCGGGTAAGTCGACCCTGATTCGCCAGGTGGCCTTAATTGTCTTGTTAGCTCAAATTGGCAGCTATGTACCAGCCAGCGCAGCGCGGATTGGCCTGGTGGATCGGATATTCACCCGCATCGGTGCCCAGGATGAAATCCATGCCGGCCAATCGACCTTCATGGTCGAGATGGTCGAAACCGCCAATATTCTTCATCATGCCACCCCCCGCAGCTTACTGATTTTGGACGAGATTGGCCGCGGTACCAGTACTTATGATGGCGTCTCCATTGCCTGGGCGGTGGTGGAATACATTCACAACCATCCTGGCTTGCGCGCAAAAACCCTTTTTGCTACCCACTATCATGAGCTGACCCAGTTGGCTGATCTTCTCCCGGGCGTGCGCAATTACAATGTTGCCGTCAGCGAATCTGGTGGGCGAGTGGTATTTCTGCACAAGATCATCCCTGGTGGGGCTGATCGATCTTACGGAATCCATGTTGGCCAGCTTGCTGGCTTGCCGCGCCCGGTGATCCAGCGCGCCGACGAAATCTTGGGTCAATTGGAGGCTTCCTCAGGCCGGGCGGTAAAGATTAACCCGCTGGCACCGCGACAATTGGCCCTTTTCCCCGAGACCAACCCATTGTTAGATGAGTTGAAGCAAATTGACGTTAACGGCCTCTCACCGATTGGCGCGCTCAATAAGCTTTACGAATGGCAGAAAAAATACCTGGAAAAATGATCAGCCGCGCACTTTAATCAGGCTGCGGGTGAGATTGCTGCCGGCGTAGGCGCAGACGTCGGTTGGCAGGTAATGGGGGGTAGACTGTTCGAATAAGATTTGTGCAGAAGCCGGAAAATCTTCATCGCCCTGCCAATACACTACTGCCACCGACAGGCGCGGCAATATCCCGAAGCAGAAGGCCTGGTCGCCAGGGATCTGTGGATTAGGCGCCAGGCGCATCCCACCAATTCGCTGGGCAGCTGCTTCAAAGCTCGCCAGGTTATTACCAAATGCACGACTTAGCTCGGCCCCGGTATAACTCTGGAAGGCCTGGTTATAGAAACGCCCATCGGGCAGGTCAGCAAAAGAAACCCAGCGGGCTTCCGGTGGGGTCCCATCGGCGGTGATAAAGTAATATAGCGCCAGGGCCTGGCTGGGCGGAGATAACACCTGGCGAGAGGTGCGCTCGATCAGGCTGCAGCCAGGCAATTCCAGCCATACTGCCTGTCTCCATAGCGTGAAAGAGAAGCCGGCTGGCTCCGGGCCTGGTGGGAGATATTCAGCCCCGCTCAGGTTGGCCAGCGCCTGGGGGCCAAGCGCCTCCAGGCGTTCCTGCAGGCGGCCGCGCAGCGCCTGGACGTGTTGGGCGAATTGGGTTGGGTCTGGTCGGTTGGGTAGAGTCAGTTTTGGCATTCGTCCTCCAATAGAGCAGCGATGGCCTGAGCCAGGTTATCATGAACCGTTACGGCAGCCAATCCAGCCTGTTCGAGTTGATGTTCAAAGTATGATCCCAATCCGCTGCGCACCAGCACCAGGCGCCCAACACCACCGGCTTTACCCGCCAGCAGATCGCTCAAGTTGTCGCCGATTAACAGCGAAGCAGCCAGATCCAGGTCGAGCTCGCTAGCTGCCTGGAGGATCATCCCCGGTTGAGGCTTGCGGCAATTGCAGCCGTCGCATGGCAGGTGCGGGCAGAAATAGAAGGCGTCGACCATTCCCGAAACCTCCGATTGAATGCTTTCATGGATCGTGTGCATTGAAGCTTCATCAAAAATGCCGCGGCCGATGCCTGATTGATTTGTCACGACGATAACGAGGAAGCCATTTT
>JAYRWF010000224.1:0-22450 GCA_041918195.1 Anaerolineales bacterium | reverse complement strand
CCTGAGACGGCTGCCAGGTAGACTTGGGAATCAGAGATAGCGATTTCGGCTGAGCGCTTACCAGTTGATGGTTCTTGCAGTAGCTTTAATAATTCTTTCTGGTGGATAAAATGTTCCACCGGTTGCCCCATTTCGGTTTCCAGGTTTAAATCGAATAATTGCCAGGCAGCCGGGTTTGCCAGCAACAGGTGACTTTTTTGGTCGGTCACCAGGATGGGATCCGGGCTGGAGGCCAGAATAGCTGCCAGGCGTTGGCGACCGACTTCTGCATTCAGGAACAGGTGCGCATTGGCCGCTGCAACCGCCGCCTGGCTGGCCAGGGTAGCTAAGAAGCGAACTTCATCTTCTGGAAAGGCATGCGGTTGATCATAGGCAATCCACATTGCCCCGTAGACCTGGTTCTCGTGGCGCAACCCGAAGGCAATTAGAGATGCCGGTGCTGACTGCCCCGGGGCAAGGTTTAGCAAGTGCGGGCGGTGTAGATTGGTCAGGATCAGGCGTTCTTTCTGACGGGTCAGGCTCACAATCTGTTCGTCCAGTTCGTTATACAGTTTTTGCGCCGGCCCTACGCTGTAGATCACCGGTTCAGAAGAATAACCTTCTAACTCAGGAACCACGGATGGCGATAAAATCACCCTCGCCACGCTAGCGCCTTTGGAAAGGGCGGATTCGAGCACTGGTCTAATCGAATCTTCCATTTCTAGATTGGCGGCTACACTCTGGCTTACACTCAGGAGTTGGTTGAGCTCATCCAGTCGCCCTTTCAAGCTGATCCGCATCTTCTCAAAGGATTGGCGGAGCTGGCCGACTTCATCTTCTCCTTGCGCCTGGAGTGGTTGGTCAAGCCTACCCTTAGCGATTTCATCGGCTTCGGAACCCAGGCTTTCCAGGGAATTCGTTACCATGCGTAAGCCAAGGTTCAAGACCAGCAAAGCCAGCAAGGACAGGATCATAATCATGCCCAGCAAGGGTGCAGCAATTCGCAGGGACAATTGTTGGGCGAATTCAGTCGGCACCGTCAAGACAACTCGCCAGTTCAATCCCTCCACTGGCTGCACATAGACCAACCGGCGGGTGCCATCAGGACCGGTTTCTGTAAAGAAAGGTTCGAGATGATCAAGCCTGCCTGAATAGGGGGCGAGCAGCATTGAAGGGTTGGGATGGACAAGGATAAGTTGATTTTCATCAATCAGCATGCCAGTCGCCTGGATTTCTTCCATTCCATTCAGGCTGTTGATGATTGCCTGGGTAAAAGGATTTCGAGCCAGATCCACCCGGCCAAGAAGCACCCTGCGCACTGCATTATTCTCATCCTTAACGGGTGTAATGAATGAAACTCGAGCGGTGCTGCCGCCCTCGGCTGGGGATGCCGTATAACTCTGGGTTGGCATCCCAGTCAGGGCAAACTGAATACCTGCGAGCTCTTCGATCAATGCCTGGCTACCGGTATGCTGATAATTCGGGTAAGCGCTGACAGTATCTCCCTGCTCATCCAGCACAACCAATTGGCTGAAAAAGGTCCCCGTTTTAATGGTGTTCTCCAGTAGGGCAAGTAACCGTTCAGACGGGGTCGTGTAGAGCTGCGCTTCAGTTCCCATTTGGGTTATGATCGTTTGCCCGGTTTCCATGAAGAAGGGCAACTGGTTGGCAACTGTCTGCGCAGTCGTCGCCATTTGATTTTCGAGCATGTCCTTCGCCACGCTCTCGGAAACAATCCAGCTTCCGGCCAGCAGAGTTACCACAAGCAGGATGGCAATTGGAGCAATACTGTAGAGAAAGCGAGCCTGCAGGCTGCGCTCGGCGGGTGAAGGCAGCAAGCGGCCTTTGGTTCCCCATAAGGTGGGAAAGAACTGGCTAAGCAGCTCACCTGCAAGTCCAGACAGGATCAAGACGACGCTGGCCGAAATCCAGGCAGGCGCCAAATTATTGATCGCGTAATCCAGGCGGATCACTGGGGCGCCGGGTACGGTAAATGGTGCGCTTATCAGGTACAGGATCGGATATACCAGGGCCAGGCCAAGCGCTGCAAAAACAGGCCGGCGAAGCAGCCGAAAAAAATAGGTTCGATAACGTTGATTGACTGCTGCGCTGTACAGAATCGCGATCAAGGCTGTTTCCAGGGGCAGGTAAGCGCTATGATTTCCCCAAAATGCGCCGAAAATTCCAGATACCAACCCGATGAGCGCGGCTGGTACTGGTCCCAGCAGTCCGCCTGCCAGGATCCAGGGCAGGCCAGAAAAAATCATGATCCAATGCTCTGTCTCTCCTTCCAGGAGAGCTGGTGGCGCCTGGCCGAACGACTGGGTGAGCTTAAATCCAAAAAACAGGCTGGCGACTGGAGTCAGGAGTAGAAGGACTAGAAAGAACAGTCGCTGGATTCTTCCCCTGGTCCGGTTATAGTTTTTCCAATGCAAAGCAGCAAGGATGATCAGAGTGGCCAGGATCAGCCATACCACCCAGCCGACCCAACCTACTGGGAATCTGATATTTGTGCTGGATGACAAAAGGAGACTGAACTCAAATTTCATGGATAATTTTGCTATCGGACCTTGGCCTGGAGGAATCCTGAAGGATACTCTCGATTATAGCATTCTTTATTCCGCTCTGCTCCGCTCACAACCATCGTATGGTATCTTGGGTGGCCTGGCTCATGTCTGCATACACCCCGCGTTGCTCGGGTGGCAACTCGCCAGCGAGGATGTACATAGCTTCGTCCGCCATCTTGCGCAGCTCCTCGCGATTGGCGCGCTGGAGTTCTGGCCGGAAACAGAACGGTTTTCCAAAGCGGACCTGGGCTTTCGGTCCTGCCCATCGTTTGGTCAGGGGCAGGGTAGGAAAACCAATTGTTCCACTGATCGCGACCGGTACAACGGGAACCTGGCTGCGGCTGGCAAGGTAGGCAACTCCAACGCGCGCCGTTTGGAGTTGTGGGCTGCGAGTGCCTTCTGGGGCCACCAGGACGATTTCGCCTGCTTTGAGCACCTCAAAGACCTGCTGGATAGCTTGCCGGTCAAATTCTTCTCTGCGAACGGGTATCACGCCCCAGATTTTGGGGAGAATACCGATTACCGGGTAGGAATAAACCTCGATCTTTGCCATTGGAACGATGTTACGTGGCAAGACATGCATCACCAGTAGGGGGTCGATCAAGGCAATGTGGTTGATCATTAAAATCACCGGGCCACGGGCGGGTACATGGTCTACCCCTTCCACCTTGTCGACACGGGCCAGCAAGCTGAAGCCGATCGTGCGCATTAAAAAACGTAAAAACCGCCGCCTGGTTTCGTAGCGAGCATGCTCATAAGATTGAGTCGGCAACTTTTGCTGGTCCAATTCGTTAGCCTTCCTGGTAAACGCCCTTATAGTCGTCAGGCAGCAGCACCGCAATCCGTTGCATCATCCGATGGGTGACTTGTTCGATCAAATCTTGGCGGGAAAGCGTTGCTGGATCGCTGGTTGGCGAGGATTCCATGATTTGGAATGGCTGCCCAATTGTGAGTGTGACTGGAGTTTTTCGTAGGCGGCGTAAGTTAGCCAGCAGGCGTTTGTTCTGGGTTCCGGTGATCGCCAGGGGCAGCACCAGGGCGTTTGATCGGACCGCCAGGAAAGCAGCTCCTCGGGTGGCCTCCTCCAGCGCTCCGGTCAGGCTCTCTCTCCCTTCTGGAGCGATCATCACCATCCGGCTCCCTGAGAGGCCATCCAACGCGGCTCGTAGAGCCTGGCGATCTGGCTGGCCACGCCGAATCCAAATTACCCCGTAGGCGTCCATGATCCGGCCTAAGATCGGAAGATCAACCAACTCGATCTTGGCGATAGCCTCGATCTGTCGAGGCAGGAAAGCAATTTCCAGGATGACGTCTGCATCCCCAAGATGATTGGCAATCACCAAAACAGGCCCACTCATTGGCACATTATCCAAACCCTGGACGGTTGGCCGGGTGAGCCAAAAAACCAGCCGGCGTGCCAGCCAGTTTAAAAACCGGCGTAAACGCTGCCGGGCACGGCTTAGCTCCGGTAAACGGACCAGCTCAGATCGGGTGAACTCACTGACTGGCTTGGCTGTCGTTGATGGGTCGGGCATAAACCCCTCGGTATTCATCCGGTAAGAGATCTGCAATCCGGTACATGATGTAATCAGTATTTTGCTGGCGCAGCGCGCGCTCCGGTTTACCATTTGCGGGCTGATCTACGCCAATTCGGATTGGCGGGCCTATGTTCATTTCCAGCAGTGGTCGTTCACCATGCATAGCGTTTGAGAAAAAATCATCCGTGGTACCGACAATTCCTACTGGGACCACCGGTAACCCGGTTCGCTCCACCAGATAGGCGATTCCGGGTCGGGCTCTGCGCATCCCAGGGTTATGCGATCTTCCGCCTTCTGGCGCAATGACCAGAGGATGTCCAGCCTGCAGCGCGGCCAGCATCGTCTCAATTAACTGCCGGTCGTACTGGCCTCGGTGGACTTGGATACCACCGTACATGCGAACAACGGTCGATTGCCCAGGTTTGGACCAGATTTCCGCTGCCCCGATCACCTCGGGGGTTGTTGGCCAAAAGGCTGCCAGAAAGGGGGGATCGTAGATCGAAACGTGGTTCATTGCCACCAGGTAGGCTCCGCTGGCAGGGATATGTTCTTTGCCAGTAATTTTCACCCTGGCCAGCAGGTGGAAAACTCCCCGAAAGGTCGGCCGCATGAACACACGTGCCAAACGATTTTTGAAGGGTACGCGGTAGGGTATCAAGCCAGGTGTTCTCGGATGGTTTGAATATGTAGCTTTAGCTGCGCCAGGACCTCATCGATGCTCAGGCGGTCCGAATTCAAAATAAAGGCATCGTCTGCCGGGCGCAGCGGAGCAATCGCCCGGGTTGAGTCAATCGCATCCCTGGCAATTACCCCGGCCAGGATTTCTGCATAGTCCGAAGCTTCCTGGCGCTGGAGCTTTTCAAGATGGCGGCGGCGAGCTCTTTCCTCAGCCGATGCATCCAGGTATATTTTACAATCCGCTTCTGGCAGCACTACTGTGCCTATATCCCGCCCAACCATCACGATACGCCCGCGTTGACCTATCCGGCGCTGTTGCTCGCTCAAGGCACGCCGGACCCCGGCATATGCCGATACTTGTGATACATTCGCATCTACCTCAGGTCGGCGAATTTTCCAGGTGATGTCCTCGTTAGCCACCAGAATATCGCAGGCGCGTCCATCCTGAACGGAAGGGGATGAGATTTCGATTTGGCTCTCTTCAGCCAGAGAGGTGATTGAGGCTTCTTCATCAATCGATATCTGCTGGTGCAGAGCCAGCCACGTTACTGCCCGGTACATCACCCCGGTATCGAAAAAAAGGTATCCCAGCCAATCCGCGATGTTCTTGCCAATCGTTGTCTTTCCAGAAGCAGCCGGCCCATCGATGGTTATAATGAACGGTACTGGCCTTTCATCTGGCGAGTTCTTTTGAGTATGGGCAGATGATACAGGTTCAAGCGGCATGGCGTCATCCAATCAGGGTTGTTCCATCGGTTCAGGGTATGGTACGGCATCATCAGGGGGATTCTGAGAACTGGTAGGCAGTTCCAGGCTACCTCCGGGAAACAGGTCACTGCGCGCCCACAGGATGATATTTTCGGATTGAACTGGAGCGCGTCGGAAGGTCAACCAACCGCTCCAATCCGGAGGCAGTGCGCTTGCCCAGCCAGGAAATCTTCGCCAGGAAAAGTCTTGGCCGCGGTAGGAAGCTGTCAAAGCTGGCGTTTCCTGGCTGAGATTGGTAATCAAGATTGAAGGTAACTGGGTGGCTGGCAGGTTCGCGCTGCTAGCTGGCTCGATGATGCTAACCTGTCTGAAGGCGCGTAGCGCCCACTGTAATGAGGGCGAATCAACTTCAGTCAAGATGTCAATTATCTCGGGACGCCCTGTGTTCCAACTCGACAGTTCTTCAAGCGTCGAAAGCATCAGGTCTGCCTCGCCCGAGCCTGGCGTCAGGCTCCATAGCTCTTGCGGTTGGTTAGGGCGGAGATATGCTGCGCCCCATAACATTGAAATCGAAAACAAGCTGAGCGCGCCCAGGCTGCCCCAGCTGATTCCCTGGCGAGCGACTTCCCAGGACCAACCGAGCTGGATTAAGATGCTGGTCAAGGCGGTTAAAGCCAGGATACCCAAGATTATGAATAGGCGAGCAGTTCGTTCTGGATCGCCAACCTGGAACCGGCTGAAAGAAGCCAGGCTGTACCAAAGCAGGCCCATAAATACAACCAAAAGGATGCCATGTAGGGCGGAAGTCAGGTTAATTCCTTCAGTGGGTATTACCCGCGCAATCTGATTCGCAGCCAGGATCCAGGCCGGTACCAGTACCCAAATCAAATCACTTGCCTGGCGGGCGGGGTTCAGCAAGGCCAGTCCAAGGCCCAGCCCAACCCAGACCAGCAAGGACAGGCTAACAATCCGATGCTTTTGCTCGGTGGAAAAAAATCCCTCTCGAATACCGCCGATCAGTCCGAAAATCACCGCAATCGGTTGGTAGACCAACAAAGCGGCCAGCAGGCGCAAAACGGGCACTTCGGGAACGCCCAGCCAGCCCCGGAAATAGGCTGGCAATGTCTCAAACCAGGTAGCCAGCCCTGGTGGATCGGTCAGGAACGAGCTGCCAACCAGGGTCAACGCGCCTACCAGCGAAAAACCAAACCATTTTGAGTCTGGCTGGAAGGATGGGCGTAATGACCCATCATCGGTTTGGGCTGGATTGGTTTTGTTCAACAGCCAGAAAGCTGCCAGGGTAGAGCCCAGTAATAGCAGCCCATGAACCGCTGCCGGTCCGGAGAGCAAAGCCAGGCCGGCTAGGATGCCAGCCAGGCTGCTATCGAGCCGGACTCCGGACCGGCGGCTTAAGAAAAGCCCAATTGCCAGCAGGCTTAAGCTCAGGGCGGGCATCGGGCTTCCCGCCTGGCGGGAAACCACCACCAGCCCGGGTGAGAACGCTAACCCGAAAGCCAGGACCAAGGCAGCCGGGCGGGAGAGCAGGAAAGAGTAAGTCGGCTGAGCCGCCCGGTGCTCCTGCCAGGACCGTTCAATCGCGCCTCGGATGACCAGCGGTAACAGCACCAACATCGACCCGGTCAGTGCTGGCCAAAGGCGCGCCAGGAAGTTCGTGCTGCCAAATAGTTCGAACAACCAGCGGGTCAGGCTGACATAAGCTGGCTGAGGAGCAAGAAACTGCCCGGTGTTTCCCTGGCCAACCGCTAAAGCCTGCAGCGCCCAGGCGGCTTCCGTGTCCGTTAAAGGGGCGGCGCCTAGGCTGGCTAAGCGCAGGCTGAGCCCCAGTAGCGCGGCTGCCAGGTACAAGAGATTTTCGATGGTAAACGGCTTGAACTTCATAATCCTCTACGACCCGGCTTTGGGAACCTGGTAAATAGTGAGATTGCCTTGCGTGAATACGTTGCTCAAGGCGGTATCAAATTTTCGCAAGGCACGTGTCAGGTTACAGGCTCGGTTGGTGTCACTGCATAATTGTTGGATGTAGGTCATCTCGGTCTGTCCAACAATGACATATTTTACTCCCCAACGTTGAAGCAGGGTAAGAGCAAGGTCTGCATCTTTGGTGGTGTAAATTGTCTGGATATCCGGTTCGCGCCGGCCCTGTTCATCATAGTTGCCTCGCCATTGGGCTTCGTGGTAAGCCCATCCAAGCAGGGTGGGAATTCCGCTAAAGGCGCTGATCCGACCCTCGTAGTTATACGATTTTCCCGGTGCTTCTAAGATCACATCCGAGCCAGTCGCATTGGCTTGCAGCCAGGCGATGGCTGCCCAATCATCCGGATTCGCCCTGGCCAGGTTGGACGTGCCATCCAGGGCAGCCGGGCCACGAAATTCATTCGCCCGGGCATAGGTTGCCGCCAGCGGATAGACCATCCCGGCTACCAGGACAGCCAGCGCGCCTGCCAGGAACAGCCCGCGTCCCAGCCCGCCAAAAACTGTTTTCGTGCGCTTCAACATCCACCAGGCGCCAAAGGCACTGGCGCATCCTAGCATCACCCATGCCTGATAGTAGAATTTGAAGACGGTATTCATCCGCACGCCAAAGTTATCCCGTAAGTAAAACAGCTCAACGCTCAATGCCAGTGCTAGTCCGGTCAAGACCAGTAGCATCACAAAGGAATGGCTCGGATCGATCCAAAGGCGATCCTGGTGGGTTGGTTCAGATGCATCCAGGCTCTCAACCTGGCTGTGCGATCGGTCTGGGATCAGGTTTCCCAGGGCCAGGCTTATTAATCCACTGAGCAGCAGGAACAGCCAGGGTGAGGTTAAGCGATCGAGGAAGATCTGTTTCAGTGCCAGTTCCATGCTGCCCACGCCAAGCAAATTTTGGACTACTTGATTGCCGGCCTGCCCGGCTGCCAGGATAGCTGCGCCGAGCAGGATGGTAATCACAAAAAGGCAGGCGGTCAAAATACCCGCCCATATTTTCAATGGCGTCAGCCAGCTTGCACCGCGATGGCCGGCTTGCCCTCGTACTTTTCGAGCTTGGGCGGTCAGTAAATACGGGGTAAGGATGGCGATGAAACTGCCAAACATCACCAGGAACTGCGGTAAACGAGTTGGTCGGAATACCTGGGGCAGGATTCCACCTGCCTGGGAGCTGAACCCTACATAAAAGAAGAGATAAAAAACTATTGCCGCGGTGAGCAAGCTGGCTCCGGTGGCGATCGTACGGGCTATCAGGTAGCGGTTAATTGTCCCCAAACGAATGGCTTCACCAATTGCGAAAGCAAGGACCGCCAGGCTGAGGTAAATTGGCATATCCCAGGTGTTTAAAAAGCCAAGCGAGCCAATGCAAAAAGCCGTGAATAACAACAAAGCCCAGTCTTGACCTTGCCATAAAAAGGCCCAGCCTCCCGGGAGTGGCCTGTGATCCTCGGAGACCTGCCTGGCCTGGCGCAAGAGCAGGTTAAATGCCAGGCCAATTGCCAGTAATACAAAGGGCAATGCCAGTACATGGGGATGATTGTCGCCAAGTAGGAAGCTAAAAAAGGGAAATTCAGTGATCGGGCTGACTGCGATGGGCTGACCGGCGAGGTCATAATCCTGCAGGACGCGTGAAGCGCGCCAACCAAAACCAAAAAAGCCGCCGTTTGGCATCCAACTCCCGGTAACTGGATTGCCAACCAGGCCGGGGATATCCAGCCAACGCCAAAAGCTTTCTGGCAGCAAGCCCCGTGCGTAGATGCTCTCCAGAAATCCGGCCAGGTTTCCTGAGATCCCTACCATAAGCGCGGCCAGCAGGCCAAAGCCAGCCGCCTGTCGCCGGCCTGAACCGGCGATTGCCAGAAAGGTCACATCTGGACGGAGCCTTTTTTGCCGCTGCAGCCGGTTGACCATGATCAGGTTATAAACGATCCCGAACGCGCCGCCCAGGGTCAGGGCAAACAACAGGGCATCGTATAGCTCAAAACCCACCCCAGCCGGGACGCCGGTAAAGCGGGTTAGCAAAGCCATCATGACATAGCCAAAGTAGTAATAGGAAATTGAAAAGCCGGAAAGCCAGGGGTCGAGTGGTGGAAAGCGAGGACTGTTAAGAACACCGTTCAAGAAAGCCATTTCCATGAACTTTTCACCACCAGCGTTCATGATTTTATCTGGGGCGTAGGCCCGCAAGATTGTCCATCCCAGGAAGGCCAGGCTGAACAAGATTTCAACCACCAGGATCAGACGTTTTTGATCCTGGACGAACTGGAGCAGCTCACTCCACAGTTTCTTCCGGATGACAAGGAAGATGGAGATTCCAAAGACCGCGCAAATCGAGAACAACACACCACCGCTGTTGTTCTCGATGAAACCGGTCATCGCGCCGATCCAAAGCAGGTAGCTGGCGATTAGCAGGCCAAGGATCTTCGAAAAGGTGTAGCCTTGCTCGGGCAGCCAGCGAAGGCTCCAAAAGGCTATTGGCAAGGCGGCCAGGCCGAGAATTTCTACCGACAGCCACCAGGAGAGTACAGAGATCAAGGAATTGAACCCATCCATACCGATTATCCGTCAATTACTCACTGACCTGGTAAATTATCGTGCTGCCATCCTGATAGACCGCCTTCCACAGGCTGCCTTCCAGGGCCGGGAACTTCTCCAGACCGGGCGCCGGGTAGACATTGCGCTCCAGTTGGCCGACGACGATATATTTTACGTTATATTTCGCCAGGAAGCCGGCTGCGCTGGCTGGATCGCTGGTGGTGTAAAAATTGTCGATTTCAGCGATCCGCTCGCTGACCCAGACTCCGGGCGTTAGGGCGCGTTGCTGCTGTTGGTGCCATTCCCAGCCAACCACCCCGGGGAGGCCGGTATAGATTGAGAATCGAGATCCCCAGCGATACAGATCGCGCAAGTTGGCTTCGACAATCACCGGAGATCCAGCTACATTCTCTTGCATCCAGCGGATGGCGCGGGCATCCTCGGAGAGATCCATTACGCCCATCCAGTCATAGCTGGCATAATCCATGTAGGCCATTCCATCCAGGTTGTGCGGGGCTGGTTCCGACATCCGGTCCAAGATTTTCGCTCGCCCGGCTGTCAAGGGGTACAAGGCTGCGCCGCCAACCAGCAGCACAAAGAGGATGCTCCAGGTATTGCGCCAGCCTGGAGTCCATTCGAGGATTGAGCTCAACAGCCATCCCAGGGCGGCTGCCGCGCAGATGGCGAACAGCGTCCAGACCTGCAGGTAGAACTTGAACACGGTGTTCATCCGAGCGATATCACCGACCAGGACGATCACTTCCACCATCAGGGTTAAGGTTAATCCGGTGCCGATCATGAACAAGGTGAAGCGCTTCGCGTCTGGCTGGTCGGGCCGCAAGATAAGAATGCCAGCCCAGGCAGCCAGTGGCAAAGCCAGCCACGCTACGGTGACCCCGTTTCCAAAAGGTGTGTCGCTTGCCCCGGGCAGTTTAATCGCCAGTGACAGGGTTAACAATAGCAAAAATCCAATAACCCCGAAGATAAATCCTCGATAGGGCTCAAGCAGGCGCAGCCTGGAGAACGGCGTCTTCGCCATCCAATCCCGTGTTTCCCAGGCCAGCCAGGAAGTGATGACGAACAAGAACAGGCCCCAGTGGACCAGGTACGATTTCAGGGGCGTGCGCAGTCCCTGCCAGAGATCGATTTTGCTGTAGCCGAGCCCGTACCATTGAGCGAACGGTTGGTAAAGTACCAAGGAAAGAATAACCAGCAGGCCAACGCCGCTCAGTGTGATGACGGAGCGTTGAGCTACGGCTGGCAAACTGTTCCAAATACCCCAAATGCCATGTTGCTCGTCTCGTGAGACAGGGTTGCCCTCGAAGCTGGCCTGCAGAGAATTCGTGTCCTGTACTGGCTGTGGGCGGTAGTTCTTCCACAAACTATAGGCCAGGGCGGTGACTACCAGGGCCAGGTAGGGGTAGAAATCCCAGGTATTCGTCGGGCGCAGCGCGCCTATCGCCAGGCCGCCCAAGACAAAACCTAACACGGCCCCGCCCCGGGTTTTCCAGCGAGCTCCGGAAAGCAGCACAGATAGCCCAAATCCCAGGCTCAGCAGGGTCAGTGCCAGTGAGTACAGGTGAGCATGTGGATCAGCATACAATACCGTAAAGAACGGAAATTCGGTGATCGGCTCAACCTCGCCTGGCGCGGGGATTGCCCGGCTGGGATTCCAGTACCAGTCGCCTATACCATACGGCAGCGGTGAGCCAGCCAGGTTGCGCAGGAATCCCTGGAATGCCCAGCCCAGGCGCGTCCACAGTGTTGCATCCTCGATAACGCCTGCTGGCGCGGCCAGGCGCTGGAAGCCTTCGTAGATCATCTTAACCGTGCCCAGGTTGCCCAGCACCGCCATCCCCAGTGCTCCTGCCAGCCCAACCAGGAAGGGTTTTACGCGTTTTGCGTCGCTGTCTGGGCGGCTGCCTTGGTACAGATTCCAGGCAATCGAAAATGCGCCCAGGCCGATCAAGGCGAACATAGTGGGTAGAATCAGGTTATATGCGACAGCCGGGGTAATGCCCAGCCACTTGACTAGGGTGCCCACCAGGACAAAGCCATAATAGTAATAATTGAGGTAACCCCCCGCAAACCACGGGTCGTATGGCGGGAATGAGCTGCTCTTCAAAATCGCGTTGAAGTAGGCAAAGTCCATCGGCTTTTCGCCACCTTTATAAGGGTGCCACAAGTCCGGATTCCCAATCCGGATCAATAAGCCGACCAGGAAGAAAGCCAGGAAGAGCCCTTCGATCATCAGGTAATACGATTTGTTGTCTCGCCACTGGCTGGCTAACTCCTGGCGCTGCTTAATCGCCAGCCACACACTGCTGGCAGCCATTACCAGCAGTATCACGCTGATCACCGGCCGGGTAAAGGTGAATATCTTCAACCAGTTGGATGGATTATGCAGCGAACCAGCCAACCAGGCCAGGTACGAAAGAATTAATAAGCCGGCGATGCGTGCCAGGGGATAGCCTCGGTCAGCCAGCCCCGGCAGCGCCATCCGAACCAGGGGATAAACCAGCCAACCCAGCAACATCAGGCTGAGATACCAGGCAATACTCGCGGCCCACTGGTTGCGATTCAGCAGCGCGGATGGATTGAAGAGTTCCGCCCAGGTACCGCCGCGCTGCTGCTCGATCCAGCGTTCCACCGGCAGCAATAAATCTGCGGGGTAAGAGGAAAATTTTAAAGGAGCCAGGCGGATCACTTTATTGAAATCGACGCTGCCCAGCAAGTCGCTGACCTGCTGCGAGTCATAGGCAGCCGTCTTCTTAAAAATCAATACTTTAGGATGGTCATACACCGTGAAAGCTTCTTCGGCAAACTGGTCATTGATCCGCAATGCTCCAATCGCCGGGTCGGATTGCTCAACCCTGACCAATTCAAAGCCCAGGCCTCCCTGGAACATCCCCGGTTCTGCTACGCGATAGCACCAGACGATATCCTTCTCCGGAGGGCAGCCGAGTAAACTCCGGTAATACAGGGTCGTCATTGGGAATCGTTCAGGGATGCGCGTCAAGCTGCCCCACTGGCGGTTGGAAGATATCGCAATCCAGTCCGATTCGTCCAGGATCCGGGTGAAACGGGCTAATTTCTCCGCTGTATCATCCCAATACATGTTGAAATTGAGCTCGAGCGGATAGATGCCGCCAAAGGGATCATATCCATCCAGGCGCACCGGCAGCCCATCGTCCCACTCGCCTTCGTTCGCCAGGCCAGCTCCTGTAAAGTTAAAAGCCGCCTGGTCTTCGCGAATCGCCAGGGATAACTCGACTTTCTGCCCGCCGACCAGGTAAATCGGTTCGCTCAACTTGAACCGGTATCCTGGGCCACGGCCATCATCCAGCAACACCGGCTCCGCGGTGACGGTTTGGGTGAGCGGTATGGGTTCATTGTCAGATGTTTTTACTGTGACCAGCAGCATGAGCGGTTCTGTTGTGTTTACGGGCTGGTCGCCAGCCGGCTGGAAAACTTCTGTCAACAGCCCATTTAGCTGTGAGGCGAACTGGCTATTAGCGGCCAGGCCTTGCCAGCCGGCTGCCAGGTCTGAAAAGGCAGGATAATCGCTGCTTTGGCCGTTTTCGTCGATGAATCGCAGGCTCGCGCTGGTGTTCAGAAGTAAGCTTGGCGCTTCACCGATAGCTTCCAGGCGGAGCTGGTAGCCCTGTCCTTTGGCAAGCTGAATGGGTGGATCGAACTGTACCGTGTAAGATTTACCCTTTTCGCCCTGCTGCACCGGACCGGCGTTGATCGCCAGGTTGGTGGTAGCCAGAGTTGCCCCATCTGGACCCAGGATCGAGACAATCAGGCTGTCGCTGCGCTCTGCCAGGGTCAGGTTTCGGGCAAATGGGAAATAAATTTCAAATAATTGGCCTGTTTCGCCGGGATTGAATCCGACGCTATAGGGCATGCCGGCCATAATGCTGCCGTTATATGGAAAGGGCAGCGGTTGGTTGAACCTGCCCTGGGCCGTCTGGATGTGCAGGTTGATCGGCCCGGGGATATTTTGGTAGATCCAGCGTGAAGCGGCGATTCGGGTGATTGGCCGGGTGTAGATACTGCTGAAAGCAAAGGCATAGCCCATTGTGAGCAGAAGCGCGGTTATCCCAGCACCAATAGCAAGGGGTTGCTGCCAACTAAAGCCGATCCGCCTGGCGCCAGGCAGCCAATTGGTGGCGAGTACCCGCCTGGCTTTTCCGGTTTCCCAAAGGTGGACGACTCCCCAGGCAGCAAAGATCGCCAGCGCTGGGTAGATGGGAAGCTGGTAGCGCATGGTAGGGTTAATGGGTAGTGACTGCCAGGCAAAAAAAGCGCCAGTCCACAGCCAGAGCAAGAGATGTTTGCGATCACCTTTCAGGATTTCCCAGCCGGCCCAAAGAAAACCCAGCCAGGCCAGGATGCCCAACGGCAGGCCGAGTCCCCAGGCGGTCAGGTTTTGGAAGGAGAACCAGATGGGTCGCCTGGCCCATTGCATAGCCGGGGGAAAATCCACCTCGATTGTCGCCTGGTTGCGCTGTTCACGGACTTGGCGGAGCCACTCAGGATTCAGTTTTACGCCGAAAAAGCCAGGCCCGCTGAAGGCATAAGGTTGGGCCAGGCGAAATACCAGCAGACTGAGCGCTCCGGCGACAGCCAGGTACACCAGCGCCTGGCCAGCCAGTCGGTTCCAATCAGCGCGTGGCTGGCGCAGTATCCGGATCGCAACCGCGATGGGCAATAGGATCGCCAGGGGCACAATGCTGATTTTTGAGGCCATGGCAGCGCCATAAGCCAGCCCGAAGCCCACCGATTCCCAGAGCAGCGGCTGGCGGAAGACCTCCCGCACTACTTCCCATCTGGTTTTTGCCGGCTCTTCGATCCAGGTAGAGACTTCTTCACCGCTTTCGATCGATTGGGATAAACTGACCCGCGCTGGCTCAGCTACCCTGTCCGTGGCGATCCGTATCGCGAAATAAATCGCCAGGTAGGTGAAGAAATTAGCGAAGGTATCCATGGTGAAGAAATGGGATTGCTGAATCTGGAGCACCGCAAATGCTGAAAACGCCGCAGCCAGCAATCCAGTCCAGCGATTGAATAACCGGGCTCCGATGAAGTACGCCAGCAGCACCGAAAGTAAATCGGCTATCGCCGAGAGGGCTCGGCCAACCTGGGTCATAACATCAAAGCCAGATCGTCCGTAGATCAACTCAACCACCACCCGGGTGGTGAACATTGGCAAGGTGCCATAGACATAAAACCCATGCCCGCGATTGTTTGGGTTCAGGGTAGAGTTCTTGGTATCAAAATACTCGCCTGGGCTGATCCAGACGGTCTCTAATTTTTCTTCCTGGGTGGCTGGATCGGTGGTTGAAACCAGCTTGGTGGGGCTAATGTCGGTGCCCACCCAGACCAGGAAGCGTTCATCCGGGTGCAGGTACTGGTATTCCCCCCAGTACAAGCCAGCGGTGCGCAGATAAGCGCCTGTCGCCAGGACTAAAACCAGCAACAGACCAACAACCCAACGCCTGTTTCGACCCTTTGCGCTGGGAGATTCTTGCTTAAGACCTGATGGAACAGGGTCGGACTCTGAAGTAGGGATGAATTCAGCCATGGTTACCAGATATCCAGAATCAACCACCGGGTTGAGTCTGGGTGCCTCCGTCAACAGGGGGTACATAGAAAAGATCAAAGTCTTTGCCAGGCGTCTCGGAATGATAGGCGGTTAAGACGCCCTGTGGAAAGCGTTGTTGCAGGGCCTCAATGGCCACGTGATCCTCCGAATTGAGCAGGAAGAGTTTCGCCTGCTCATTCTCCGGGATCTGTTTGACCTCAGCCGGAAACAGGGCAAAGTTTCTCAGCGGGTAACCTGCATTGATCCCAACCAGGCGCGCGTCCACCCAATATGGATAACCCATCAGCCAGACATTTTCCACCGGTCCGATTGTACCTGTAAAATTCCGCACCACCGCTCCCATATCCGATGTATTCCAAGCAGAAAGCTGGTATAAAGTGCGGTACTGATTGAATACCAAATCATAGCACTGAAACGCAGAAATGCAGAGCAAGAAAAGCGCCAGACTCCAACTGACCATCCATTTCCGGTAGACCATTCCCAGCCCAGCCAGGCCGTTTTCCAGGGTTGTCATCAGGCCATCCATTGCCAGTCCGACAAGCAGGAAAATTGGGATTATCGCTCCGCCAGTTCGGTACAGGTTCGGATTTTCGGCTGGAAAAGCCAGTGAAAGAATGGAAGGCACCATTAAGACAGGGATGCTGATTAGAAGAAAAAGCGAGATCCACCGGCGATGGCGGAGAGTATCGACCAGCGCCAATGCCGCGCCGCCCCAAAACAGCCCACCGGCAACCAGATCCAACGCCGGACGATAAGGGATTGAAGTCGTCCACACTTCTCCATTTGACCACGAGACCATTGCCAGCGCGCGCAGGCTATTTTTTAAGAATATCAACCAGGCTGGCTCTGGCAGGGGTTGTTCGACACTGCTGATGCGTGTCATCGTCCGGTACAAAAAAGCCTCTGGTTGTTCGAGAAAATATCTTAGCATGGGTAAGAATATTACGCTGGCCAGCACCAGGCTGATCAGGAAATACCAAAGTATTTGCTGTCCACCCCTTACCTCAGCGGTATTACGCTTCAGCTTTTCATTCAATAAAAAGATCGCAATGCCTGCCGCCACCAGGATGGGTAAGATCCGGTCAGCGCTGTATCCATACAGGCTGGCTCCAAGCGCCACCCCAAGCCAGATGAAATCGTTCCGCTGCTTGCGTTGCAGGCCTCGCACCAGGAAAAGCATCACCAGGGCGGTGAATAGAAAGTAGAATGGCAGGCGCAGTCCATGCCTGGAGACAACATTGGGCCAGTAAGCTACCCCCGCAAAGGCCATTGCCAGCAGCCCTACCCGACGGTTGGCGATTTCTTTTCCGAGCATGTAAAGCAACGGTAGGCTGAGAAATCCGACCAGACTGGAGACGATTTTCAAGGCTATGAAGTTGATTTCTATGCCCAGTAAGTAATGAAGCGCAGCAACCATGTAGATCTGCAGAGCTTCTCTACCGCCATTATTGGGGAAGAAGATGTTGGTCTGGCCGGCCAATACGCGCAGAACATCCAGTATTTTCTCGGCGTGATCGCTGGTCATCTCCCCGGGGGTTGTTTCCAGGTTGGAAAAGCGAAAATATGCGCCAAGCATCAAGATTGCCCAAAATGCCAGGCTATTAGCCAGGTTGCCTTTCGCCAGGGAACTGCCGACGACGCGTTTAAGCCCGGATCTCATTCTGCTCGACCAACCGCCAATAGGATTACCTCTCGGCATCCTGTGCCAGAAAGCTGCCACCAGGCTCACGATTGCAACCATCAAGAGGCTTAGGCTTAGTCCACTAAACAGGTTATCCCCCGAAGTCAAGAATACCAGCCCGGCTGAGACCAGGCCGAAGATCAGCCAGAGGCCATGAACCGTCAGCGGGTCTGATGCAGGTGTGAGCGCTGGGTCCACTGTAGCTGGCGACCGGAAAATCGCTATCCATTCCCCGCGCCAGGCGGACCAAAGGATCAGACCGAACGCCAGCGCATAAAGCATGACGCCCAACATGGCAGCCGCGCTCCAGATTGGATTATTTCTTACGGTTGAATCCAGGATAGATTGAGCGGCTAATCCCAAGATCAGCCCGAGCAGCGCTCGCCAAGGCCATCCAAATCCTGAACGGACCGTTGATGGAATTCCCTCGCTGGTTTGCTCAAGCGCAGGTGGATCGGATGGCGGCGTTTCTTCTAAATTAGCCGCGCGGCTTTGCCCGACTGGTGGATATCTCCACGGGGCAATTTTTGACTTGATATAGTCCAGGACACTCGGTTCCTCGAGCATAGAACGGCGATCTCCAATCGATCGATTCTACCTCAAGCCCGGCAAGCGTACAAATAACCCAGGTCGGAGTGAACAAAATTTGGGGTGATCTGGACTTGATAGCCTTGTTGTTGCAGATAAGTTCTTAGTTGAGTATGATTGCCCTGGGCGTTATCGTGATACTCCATCACAATCCGTTCGATTTTTACAAAGATCTCATTCGGTGCCTGGTAAAGAATCGGATATTCTGCGCCTTCGCAATCCATTTTCAGTAGGTCACAGCGATCGATTTCAAGCTGTTCAAAGGCTTGGACTAAAGAAAGGCTGGGGACCGCCACGGAAGCGCCTTGTGCTTCTGTCTTGGTTGATTCATGGCTGATAAACTGGCCTGGTTCTCCAACGCTGGTGTCGATCCATAAGGTCCCTTCGCCTGACCAGATCGCCTGGGGGTAACCGCGCGCATTGTTGATCTTGTTGCGAGCCAGGTTCGCTTCCAATAGTGCGAATGACTCTGGGGTCGGTTCAAACGCAAAAACCCGGTTTTCACGTGCGGCCCTGGCAGCAAAGGTAGTGAAGTCGCCTATACCCCCGCCAATATCGATGATTGTCCATCCCGACCCAATCACGACCCCAAAGCGTTCGTAGAAGCGATCCAGGAAGGTCTCTTTGACGCTCCAAATATCCATTGCGCCACGTACGCTGAAATGCAGGTCTTGTTTGGGCAAGGATATTTGTTTGATCCCCTCTGGCGCCTGGCGCAAAAAAACGCTCAAGAGTGTAGAGAGCGGTCTTACTTGCCCTAGTAATTCATACACCGAGATCAGGTAATATCGATATTTTTGGATACCCATCGCGCTTCGATTCCTAACCCTTTCGGCGAGCAACATAAAAAGTGCACACGCCTGCGTCATTGACCGGATCGGCGTCGTAATGTTTTTGAATCAACCGGTAGGTAAATTTCAGGTTCCAGCGCGCCGGGGCAATAATCCAGCGTCCGGTCAGCTTGTGGGCAAGCAATGCCGGCAACCCGAGATAATGGCCCCATTCTGAGACCTGCATCGCTTGTGGGGGGTAGTAATGCCACCAGCGCTCAACGCTAAAGCCGCACCGTTCCAGGCGATCGATCCAAATTTCGGGCGTGTCGCAGTGGTGGTGGCGGGCGATCCGGTTGAAGAAGGCGCGATAGGCATTTCCCAGGCCTCGCAGTCGAGCGCGATCCAGAAACCGGCCGATGGACAGGCTGGACAGGAATTGGTGGTTGGGTACGCAGAAGTAAAATGGCGCGCCGGGTTTCAGCACGCGTCCGGTTTCGATCAAAACCGAATCCAGGTCTGAGATATGTTCCAAAACAGAGTTGCTGACCGCACTGCTAAAGTAACCATCTGGAAAGGGCGACCGGCTTCCCTGCGCCTGGATTAGCAGGTGGTAAGCGCCGCGCGGCCGGGCTTCCTGGAGTGGGCTCCACCAGGGATCCAACCCGACATCCAGTGGTTGATCGAAAGCAATCCCAGCGAAATGACCATCCCCGCAGCCAACATCCAGTACTGGGCCAGGTAGATCGAGATCTTTATAGAAGCGCGCCTCAATTGCCCGCAGCAAACCGCGGAAGTAGGGCAGGTCTCGAATATTCAGCCAGAGATAATCTTTCGCAGGCTGGAGTTCGCGTGGCTCACTCATCCCGCTGCCTCAAGAGGAGAACCATCAGTCGGCCGGGCTTTTTGGGTGACTACAGAGTTGCTTTCCGTATACGCTCTTTCGACCAGGTCGCAAAGGATATGAATGATCAACGTGTGCGCTTCCTGGATACGCGGTGTATCTTCAGAGGGCACAGCAATTACCTGCTCCGCTACATTTGCCAGGGGGTGGCGGTTGGCGCCGGTCAGGGCCAGGCCGTGTCCTCCCAATTCGCGGGCTGTCTCCAACCCTGCGATGACATTGGCGGAGCGACCACTGGTGCTGATGCCGACCACCACGTCTCCTGGTTGGAGGAGCGCTTCGACCTGCCGGGCGAACACCTGTGTGAAGCTGTAATCATTGCTAATTGCTGTCAGGAGTGAGGTGTCAGTGGTCAAAGCTATGGCGGGCAGTGCACGGCGTTCCCGGCGGTAGCGCCCTGCCAACTCGGCTGCAAAATGCTGGGCATCGGCAGCCGAGCCGCCGTTCCCGAATACAAGCACTTTATGACCGCTCGTCAGGCAATCGATAAGTAGACCGGCAGCTGCAAGGATCGCTTCGGCCGGCTCGCTTGCCATCTGGTGGAGAAGATCTGCAGTGGCGTTGAATTCTGATTTAATGAAACTTTCCGACATGATACTGTCCTTTGTAAACGTCTTGCTCAAAAGCCGCCATGCTCTCTGGCGTCCCAATGTCAATGAAATAACCATTCTGCTGGCAGCCAGCCAACCTGCCACTGGCTGCCAGGGCAGGAAAGACTTCACGTTCAATGGAGGCCATCCGGTCGAGTGGTACTCCTCCTAACGCCTGTGGGGTCAGGACGTAGATGCCACCGTTCGTCCAGGCATCCGCTTCCTCGCCTTGGAGCGGTTTGGCCTGGTTTTCTCCAATTGGCTTTTCCATAAAATCAACAATCTTTCGGCAGCGACCTTCTCCAGGCACCAGACGAACCGCGCCGCGTACCGTCTGCTCCTGGCTTCCGGCGGGAACTTTTCGCAGCGAAATAGCCGCTTCAGTACCTAGACGCCGAAAACACTGCCAAAGTTCTGCCAGCTCCACCTGGAATAAGGTGTCGCCATTGAACGCAAAAAACGGCCTTTCTAAACCCTGGCTGGCGAGTTTGATCCCTCCGGCAGTGCCCAGTGGCGTTTCCTCTTGCGCATAGCTAATCTCCAGTCCCCACCGCTGACCTGTGGCCGCATAGTCCCGTACTTGATCGGCCAGGTAGCCGATGGATAGAATCACCTTGCGGATTGCCTGCCCTGCCAGGTAATCCAACAGGAAATCCAGGAACGGCCGGCCTGCAACGGGGGCCAGGACTTTCGGCTGGTTGGTCAGCACGGTGCGCAGGCGGGTTCCGAAGCCGCCTGCAAGGACTACGGCCGTGGTGGGTGGGTGATTTCTATCTGATCCAGCCAGGTAGTGATTATCCATCGATCTGACCGAGCCAGGTTTTTAGGGCGCGCCGGAAGAAGCGCTTTCCACAGGATCCACGCTTTTTTCGACCTGTAGGCGGCGCGCGTTCTCAAAGACCGTTTCATATTCCATTGCCACTGCTTCTGGCGTCGATCGTTGCACAACAGCCTGTGGATCACCCTGGTAAGCGGCTGGATTCTCGAGTATTTTAATTAACGCTCGAGCTAGGGCGTCTGCATCCCTTGCAGGAACGATCATCCCGCTCTGGCTCATGTTAACCGGGACACGCACACCGGGTAGGTCGGAGGCCACCACCGGAGTGCCACAGGTCATCGATTCCACCTGCACCAGGCCGTAGGACTCGGTGCTGTTTATACTTGGCAGGACGGTCACATCACAGGTCTGGTAGAAGGCAGTCAATTCTTGGGGCGAGACCACGCCAAGGAAGGACCAGTGCTCGCCAAATTGTTCGATCAGTGGTAGCAGGCGTTGTGCATAGCTTTCTTCGCCGACTACATTCTGATGAGGTCCAACGAAAAAGACGCGCGCTGTGGGGAATTTTTGGAGCACACTGGGTAATGCAGCAGCCAGGTATTCGACGCCTTTTTCAGTCGCCAGGCGGGCTGCCATGCCAATGATCCGTTGGCCTGGCTGAATATTGAACTTTTGTTGGAATGCCTCCAGGTCTGCTGGCGCGATTGGGGTCACCTCCACCGGCGGGAGGATTGGGTGCAATTTTTGTAAATAGCGTCCCATGAAGCTCGAATGTTCAGCATAGTCGCGCGTGTTATGTACAATCAGGCTGGCGGCCCGGGCGGTAATATGGTTGGCTATATTCGAAACCAGGTTGGCGATTGAGTGGATGGTTCCATCCGGAAGGCGCAGATCGCAGTGATATGTCAACACAACCGGTTTGCCCATCCACCGCGCGATCAGCGACAGCCCGGCTGCATCAAACTGCGGAACGTGCAAATGGAGCACATCAGATTGCCGGATCAGCCGCCAGGCCCACAAAGGCATCCCCGGCATAATAACGCCTTTGCTAATGTGAAACCAGACCCGTGGGCGGATAATTTTCACGCCATCCCGTACCTCAACGGCAGGTAGTTGGGGATCAAAACGAGAAGTTAGCACGGTCACCTGGTGCCCACGCGCGGCCAGAGCACGCGCTTCGCGCTCCGCGTGAATGGTCAGCCCCGAGTAATGTGGGCGATAGTACGTTAGGGCGATCAGGATGTTCACAGCTAGTTCTAATGGGGGGGCATGCGCCGGACTCGGTTATACAGGCCAACCAGCGATTCGCCGTCGCGCGCCAGGCCAACCGTCCCAAGGATCGCGACCAGGAAATATTGCGAGAAGTGGGTGATCAAAGCAAAACCCAGCGCAGTAGCCGGGTCGATCTTAAATAACGCTAACACCCCCACGACGACCAGCTCGAATACGCCGACTGCACCGGGTGAAGATGGGGCCGCAAATCCTAACGCGGCTGCACCAAGGGTGAAGCCAGCCCAGACCGCTTGCGCTTCGG
>JAYRWF010000223.1:0-5554 GCA_041918195.1 Anaerolineales bacterium | reverse complement strand
GCCCTGGCGCGAGCTGTGGAAATTTCGTGAGCTGTTATTTTTCCTGGTCTGGCGCGACTTAAAAGTACGCTACAAGCAAAGCCTGCTCGGGATTGGCTGGATTCTTCTCCAGCCCTTGCTCACCATGATGGTCTTCACCCTTTTCTTCAATAATCTGTTGGGCGTTGGCTCTGGCAGCGACCTACCCTACCCGCTAGTCACTTATGCGGCGTTGCTGCCATGGACCTATTTTTCGACCGCTGTCAGTCGCAGCTCCACTTCATTGGTAAGCAATTCCCACCTGGTGTCGAAGATATATTTTCCCCGCCTTTTGATCCCAGTCTCCTATGTTCTGCCCGGCCTGGTAGATTTCTCGGTTTCGTTCGGCCTGTTGTTGATCCTGATGCTGTACTATCGGATCACCCCGCAGTTGGAAATTTTACTTCTGCCGCTGGTGCTTCTGCTGGCTTTGATGACCGCACTGGGAGTCAGCCTGTGGCTGTCTGCGCTGCACGTCCGCTACCGAGATATTCAATACCTGGTGCCCTTCCTGGTTCAGGTCTGGATGTACGCCACACCGATCATCTATTCGATCCAGGTGATCCCAGAGCGTTGGCGCTGGCTGTATAGCTTGAATCCGATGGTCGGCGTGGTCCAGGTTTTCCGGCGAGTACTGCTGGGCGACCCTAGTTTTGGCGGAATTAACTGGATCTCGGTCGTGATCGCTGGGGTGATTTTTTTCAGCGGCCTGGTGTATTTCCGGGCCACCGAACGAACTTTCGCGGATGTGATTTAGCATGGTCCCAACGGCAATCAAGATTTCAAACCTGAGCAAACGCTACCAGATCGGCATATTACGCCATGACACCCTGCGCGACCAACTGGCGCACAGCTTCTCAAAGGTGATCCGGCGTGGCAACAACAGCCTCACCACGGTCGCCCTGGCGCCCGAGGACAAATTATGGGCCTTGAAAGACGTCAATCTTACCATCCAGAACGGAGAGATTGTCGGTATCATCGGAAGAAACGGGGCTGGGAAAAGCACGCTTTTGAAGATTATCTCCCGGATCACTGAACCGACCAGCGGGCGGATCGAGCTCTTCGGCCGGATTGGCTCGCTCCTGGAAGTGGGTACTGGCTTTCATCCCGAGCTCACCGGACGAGAGAATATCTTCATGAACGGTGCGATCCTGGGCATGCAGCGCAAGGAAATCATTGCCAGGTTTGATGAGATTATCGATTTCGCTGAGATCGAAAAATTCATCGATACCCCCGTCAAACGCTACTCAAGCGGGATGTATGTCCGGCTGGCATTCGCCGTTGCGGCCCACCTGGAACCAGAAATCCTGGTTGTTGATGAAGTGCTGGCGGTTGGTGATGCTGCGTTCCAAAGGAAATGCCTGGGAAAGATGGGCGATATTGCTTCTCATGGGCGAACAATCCTGTTCGTCAGCCACAATATGTCAGCCATCCAAACCCTTTGCACGCGAGGAGTATACCTGGAAGATGGCCGGGTGGCAATGGACGGCGCGATCGACCAGGCTGTCGGGTATTACCTGAGCACCCTAGAACAGGCCGTGACCAAGGCTATCACCGACCGCCAAGATCGCAGCGGCGAAGGCCAGGTCCGCCTGGTGGACCTGGATATTTCATCCCCCGGAGAATTTCACTTGCAAACCCTGGCAACCGGCCGGCCAGCACGTTTTACATTCAAGGTGAGCGAAATTCGCCCTGGGCTGATTTGCACCTTTACCATTTTTGACCAGAAAGGCCTACCTGTTAGCATGTTCCGAAGCAGTATGAGCGGACCGCAGGACAGCAACGAAAGCGGGTTGGACAACACCCTGGTAGTGGATATCGATGAGCTGCTCTTATTGCCAGGTCAATACCGGATTAACGTTGGCTTACGGTTGAATAACGTTCTCCAGGACCGGTTGGAAGGGGCAGCAATCTTTCATGTCGAACAAGGCCAGCTAAGCGGTAGGCCGGTTAGCCCAACCAACCAGTTCGGCAGCGTGGTCATGCCGCATCGCTGGAGACTGCCAAAGACACTCCAGGTGGATTGAACCCATTGGCAATAGTTTCATCGATTGTACCCACGCGAAAGGAATTCTTCCACTATGGTTGCTGATAAACCCCTGCTGGTCTATTTTGGACACCACAAGTGCGCCAGCACCTGGATACACCAGATTGTAGCCAATGCTTGCGTCCACCTGAACCTGCGCTACCGGGCGGTATACAACTCGCAGGCTTTTGACCATGACCTGCCGCGCTTTGTCCGGGAAAACCAGATCCAGTTCCTAACCTATGGCAATGCAGATTACCAGCACGCGCGACAATTGGGGGACTTGATCGGATTTCATGTAGTGCGCGATCCGCGCGATCTCCTGGTGTCGGCCTATTTTTCCCATTTGTACTCGCATCCCACCGAAAACTGGCCAGCCCTGGCAGAACACCGCCCGGCCCTGCAAGCGCTACCCCAGGATGAGGGCCTGCTCCTGGATATGCAATTCAACCGGCGTTTCCTGGATGAGATGTATTCCTGGGATTATGCCGCCCCGAACGTCCTGCAGCTCCGGATGGAAGAGTTCGTTAAAGAACCCGAGGCGAATTTCCGCCGGATTTTTTCGGCGATGGGATTGCTGCCCGAAAATATCCAGGACCAGGCCAGGCTGTTGGTTAACAAAATTCTGCGCCGGGGATTGCAGTGGGCTGGCAGCCAAAAAGTTCTGTATGACTCAATACTGTCGGATAAAGCTTTGAAGGAAATTCTGAGCAGCCAGGACTTTAAGAAAAAAACCGGCGGACGTGAAGCTGGCCAGGAAGATAAGAAAAGTCACTACCGAAAGGGCGTTTCAGGCGATTGGGTCAACCACATGAAAGTCGTCCATTTGAAGTACTTTGTTGAGCATTACAACCCGGTCTTGCTGAAATTGGGTTATGAAAGCGACCCGAACTGGGCAGAAGCCTATCTGAGGAAATTGGAAGCGAGTGAGCCGGCATGACCCGAATTGTGATTGCTGGACATACCAGCTTTGCCAACCGGGGGAATGAGGCCCTGGTTCGCTCCACAACCCGCTTGCTTGCAGAAGAACTGGCCCGGTCGGGAGGCAAGGGAGCGCCTGAGTTCACGGTTTTTTCGTTAACCCCTGAATCTGACCAGTCGATCTATAGCGATTCTGATCCTGCGATCAACTTCTTACCCCTCAACTTCAATCCGGCGATTTATTACCGAAAAGGGAAACTATGGTACGCCGCCCGACGTTACTTGAAGCTTGCTCCGCGCAGTTTTCTGCGAATTGACGAAACCAGCTACCAGGCAGTAAAAAAAGCAGATTGTTTGCTTGTCAGCGGCGGGGATTTACTGGCTGGCTATGGACTGGAAGCAATGCGCCAGCATTCATTCCTGGCGCTGGCAGCAGCAGCCATGGGCGTACCAACGGTGATCTTCGCTCATTCTTTCAATCCTTATAAAACCGCAGTCGAGTTGGATTTTGCGCGTTTTCTTCTAAACCAGATGAGCCTGATCACCGTGCGAGAATCCCTGAGCCTGGAATACCTGAAATCGATCGGTATTAAAACTCCGCTCATGCTATCAGCAGATCCGGCCTTTTGGCTTGAACCTGCCAGTGGAGCGCGCAGCGAGCAGATCCTGACAAAGGAAGGCATCCCGAGCTCTGTGCGGTTGGCGGGTATTTCAGCCAGCACAGGAATGGCGCGATATGTTGAAGGAGCCTATGAAAGGTATATCAACGCCCTGGCGGAGTTAGCTGACCATTTGGGAGAGCAGCACGGTTTACATATTTTGATGATTCCGCACGTGATTGGCGAACGTAGACTGGGCGGAGATGATCGGGTAGCCTGCCGGGACGTTATTCAAAAAATGCGCTCGCCTGAATTTGCACATTCGATCGAAGGGGAATACAACGCCCAGGAATTGAAAGGGTTGATCAGCCGCTGCCAGATTTTCACCGGTTCGCGGATGCACTCGGCCGTGGCGGCCAGCTCAGCGCTCGTGCCAACCATCGGCCTGGCTTACAGTGTCAAGACACATGGCGTCTTGGGCGAGATAATCAAATCCCGGCCGGTTGTTTTCGATGTGGCAACGATTCACGGCGCGCAATTGAAAGCCGCAGCAGATGATTTACTACCCAACCGAGATCTGGTGATCGAAGAAATGAAAGAGAACCTCGCCAAAGTTCGCAACCGGGCTCGGATTTCGGCTGAACAATGTCTCGCGCTGGCCAGGAAAACCCGGTGACGAAGGTGCAATGGATGAGGATCAAGAAATTTGTCCCCCAACCGATAAGAAAAACGCTCCGGCCACTGTACCTGCGAATGCTACCGGCTCCCCGACAATTTGTGATCTTAACTCGCGGCCGAAGCGGATCTAACATGCTGGTTTCTTTACTGGGCACGCATCCAAAAATTCACATGCAAAACGAGATTTTTCATGAAGCAATTGTTACCACCAAGGATGTCCTGGCGGCGATCAATTCCGCCGGCGCAGTTAACTATATGAAACAATGTTTCCAGCGTATGGATTATGAGATCACTTCGGGTTTCAAGCTACTCTACCCCTATCTTGAGCCAGAATATGCCGAACGCGTTGGCATCCCCAGCCTGCCTGGTGTAGTGGAGTACCTGGCGCAAGAAAAAGCGATCCAAATCATTCACTTGAAACGCCGCAACAAGCTAAAAACATTGACATCTGTCAAACTGGCCAGGCTCTCAAGGAAATATATCAGCTTTGATGATCAAGATCCGATGAATGATGAGCAGCACATTCTGTTGACGGCTGAGGAGTGCGAAATCTTCTTCCTCCAGATGGAAGCCTGGGAAACGAAATATGACCAGCTATTTGCCGGGGATCGATTGCTAAATCTATTCTATGAAGACCTGGTAGCCGATATTCCTGGCAAATCCAGGGAGATTCAAAGCTTTCTCCAAGTCCCCTGCTTTCCGCTAGCTCCAACAACAAAAAAACAAACCAGCAAGCCGCTATCGGAGACGCTCGGAAATTACGCCGAGCTGAAAGCGCATTTTCAAGCCAGCCGCTGGAGCAACTACTTCGCCTGATGAAAATCCTGGTCCTCGCAGCACAACCGCCTTCACCTTATTCAGGAGGGGAAATCCGGTTGATGCAACTGATCCAGCAGTTATCGCAGGAGCACGAGTTCACGGTCCTGGCCCCCTTGCACGCCGGTCAGGAGACGTTGCTGGAGACCGCTCAAAAAATATGCCCAATCGAACCGGTTTGGCTGCCAGAGACCGAGCCCCAACCCAGCCGGCTGGTCAACTTGATTCATGGTTGGCGCCAGGCGCTACTCGAAACCAAACCACGCCAAGCCAGGCGATTTTTCTCTCCCTTGCTCGAACAGGCCATCACAGCCCGCCTGGCGCGCGGCGATTTTGATCTGTTACAAGTTCAACAACTGCACATGGCTCAATACCTCCCCCAGCAGGCTGAGCGCAGTCGAAGCCTGGTACGAGGTAAGCCTGCCACGATCCTGGATGTCGACAACCTGTGGAGCAAATTACTCACCCGCCAGGCGGCCCTGCAACCAGAAACCCG
>JAYRWF010000222.1:0-6425 GCA_041918195.1 Anaerolineales bacterium | reverse complement strand
CAGGCGCAGCAAACTGCCTGGCAGGATTGGCGCCTCTCCAGCCATGCCAGCCAATGGGCTCAGGCTTATGCTGCGATCGGAGCAGGCGTCCCTCGCCAATCTCCTGTCAGCCTGAAAAGCCTGCACAGCGCATCGAGGGTCCCAGGTTCGCTTCACGCTAGGCCAGCGGAAGAACACGCCGAGTCCGGGCAAAACGGTAACCAATCGGTTTTCAAGCAGGCCAGCCTGATCCTGGTTGCTTACAACAACCTGGAGCTCACTCGCCAATGCCTGGAAAGCATCCTGGCGCATACCAGGGACATCGACTATGAGCTGATCCTGGTCGATAACGCTTCCAGCGATGGCACAGCCCGCTATTTAGCCGAGTTTGCCGGTACTTATCCGGATGTGCAGACGATTTTGAACCATTCCAACCTGGGCTTTGCCAGGGCTGTCAACCAGGGCGTTGCCGCCTCCAGCGGCGATGTCCTGGTTTTCTTGAATAACGATCTTCTCGTCACCCCCGGCTGGCTGGCCGGGCTGCTTGGCCCGCTGGCCGATCCAACGGTCGGCCTGGTCGGCCCGGTGACCAACCAGATCGGCAACCAGGCAAAAATCCCGGTAACCTATGAGAATCTTGAGCAGATGCTAGGATTCGCCGAGCAATACACCACCGCCCACCGCGGTAATCTGCACGAGTTGGAGATGCTGGCCTTGTTTTGCGCCGCCATGCGCCGCTCCGTCTACCTGGAAATTGGCCCGCTGGAGGAGCAGTTCGAAATCGGAATGTTTGAAGATGATGATTACGCCCTCCGGCTGCACGCTGCGGGCTACCGGCTGGTCTGTACCGAAGCAGTCTTCATCCACCATCATGGCAGCGCCGGATTTTTCAGCCTGCCGGAGGGGCAGTACTGGGAAATCTTCGTTAAAAACCTGCAGCGCTTCGAAGAAAAATGGCGCACTCGCTGGTTGCCCCAAACCCAACGAGACGAGCTGATCCGGGAGCAATTGCGCCTTGGCGTAGACAACCAGGTCCAGCTTGCCATCCTCTTGGCCAACCGCGTCCAGCAACTGGCCGAGCGTGAGCAAACCATCATCGAGCTCGAGCAGGAGAACGCCCGCCTGCGGACCCTGCTGAACGACACATTCACCAGCCAGGGTTGGAAATTACTGGCTGGCTTACGCCGCCTGCGCAGTCGCCTGTTCCCCACCGGCAGCCAGCGCGACCGTATTCTGCGCGGGACAGGACGCCTGCTCCGCCGCCTCGGGCGCCCAATCGGGCGGGCAATTGCTGCCGCCGGCTGGGTCAGCGCTGACGAAGAGAAACACGCCAGGACCCTGGCAAAAATCCTGGCCAGGCAGTCCGATCTGAAGGGCAGCATCGTCTTCATCCCGAGTATTCCTTGGGACGTACCGCTTTTCCAGCGCCCCCACCAACTGGCTGCCTCCCTGGCGCGCCAGAAGTACCAGGTCCTCTTTTGCGAAACCATCTACGGCGCACCGGCTGAGATCCAACCCGTTGCCCCCAATCTCTATCGGCTAACCAATATTGACCTGGAGTGGTTCAAAGAATTTCCCGGCCTGATCGTGTTTTGCCTGGCCTACAACACCCATTTCCTGTCCCACTTCACAAAACCGTACGTCGTGTATGAATACATTGATGAGCTGCAGGTCTTTCCTGGTAGCCAAAAAGACCTCCAACGCAGCCATACCCGCATGCTTGAAACTGCCGGCCTGGTAATTGCCACCTCCGATGCCTTATTCGAAAAAATCCACTTGCACCGGCCCGACGCCCTGTTAGTTCCCAATGCTGCCGATCTCGAATTCTTCGAAACAAAAATCACCCAGACCCTCAAGCCACCTGCCGAGCTTCGCCGGCTGCTCCAGCAGCGCAAGCCGGTGATCGGGTATTACGGCGCGTTAGCACACTGGTTCGATTACGACCTGGTCCAGCAGGCCGCGGCAGCTCGTCCCGAATACCAGTTCCTCTTGATCGGTCCAGATTACGATCGCTCGGTACAGGAAAGCGCCTTGAAAGAAATCCCCAACCTGACCTGGTTGGGCGTTAAACCTTACCACCAGTTACCCGAATACCTGAAATATTTCGACGTGGCGATGATCCCGTTTAAGCTCAGCGAGATCACCCAGGCCACTTCGCCGCTGAAATTATTCGAATACCTGGCTGGCGCGAAACCGGTAGTTTCAACCGCCATCCATGAATGCCAGAAATACCCGGTCGTCCTGATCGCCCAGGATTGCCAAGAATTCGTCCAAAAACTGGACCAGGCCTTAGCGCTACGGAATGACGCCGCCTACCTCGAGCAGCTTTGCCAAACCGCGCTCCAAAACACCTGGGATTTGCGCGCCAGCCAGATCACCGAACACCTCAACCAGGCCCTGGCTGGTCCAGCGGCGATTTCAACCCACCATGGCTAGCAATCCGGTGCCTTCTACTCAAAAGGTCTATGACTCAGACCAGCGACCTCACCCACTGGTAGAAGAAACCCTGGCCTTGTTTCGCTACCGCGAGCTCATCCGCCAGTTTGTCGCCCGGGCGATCAAAATCCGTTACAAGCGCTCGATCCTGGGTGTCTTCTGGACCATGCTGAATCCACTGCTCACGATGCTCGTCCTGACGCTGGTTTTTTCTCGCCTGTTCCGCTTTTCGGTTGAAAATTACCCGGTCTATGTTTTGAGCGGCCTGGTGCTGTGGAATTTTTTCTCCGCCTCGACCAGCGCAGCCATGAGCGAGTTGCTCTGGAGCGGCAGCCTGCTGCAGCGCATCTACGTCCCCAAAGCAATCTTTGCGGTCTCGGCAGTAGGCAGCGGCCTGGTGAACTTGCTGCTTTCCCTGCTCCCCTTGCTATTGATCGTCCTGGTCAGCGGCGGGAAGTTGACCCCGGCGCTGCTGGCGCTGCCGGTAGCAATCTTGCTGCTCGCGATTTTCACCCTCGGCCTGGGGCTTTTGCTTTCCACCGCCGCAACCTATTTTGCCGATACCATCCCAGTTTATGAAGTCGTCCTGATGATCTGGCTCTACCTGACGCCAGTCTTTTACCCGGCCGACATCTTGCCGGATCGCCTTGCTGCCCTCCTGCAATTCAATCCAATCAGCGTCTTTCTGACCCTCTTCCGCCAGCCGATTTACGCCGGGGTAATTCCAGGTTGGAATATATGGCTGGCTGCAGCCGGTTTCGCTTTCGCAGCTCTGCTGGCCGGTGGGGCTCTATTCACCGCTCACCTGGATGATTATGCCTACCGAATCTGAGCGCAGCCCGTCCGGTGCGGTAATCCAGTTTGAGCATGTCTCCGTCCGCTACCGGGTGCCCCACGAGCGCCTGTCGGGGTTGAAGGAATATGCCATTCGCTCGCTGCAGCGCCGGATCCAATACCAGGACTTTTGGGCGCTACAGGATGTCAGTTTCACGGTCCAGGCCGGCGAGGTATTTGGGATCATTGGCCGCAATGGCGCCGGGAAAAGCACCCTGCTTAAGGTCATTGCCCGGGTGCTCAAGCCGGTGCAGGGACGTGTGGTGGTGCGAGGCCGGGTGGCGCCGCTGCTTGAGCTGGGCGGCGGGTTCCATCCCGAGTTGACCGGCCGGGAAAACATCGCTCTGAACATGGCCTTGCTCGGTTTCTCGCGCCGCGAAACCGCTGCCCACTTTGCCTCCATTGTCGAGTTTGCCGAGCTGGGCGATTTCATCGACGCTCCTCTGCGCACCTATTCGACCGGCATGGTTGCCCGGCTGGGTTTTTCGGTCGCCACCTGTTTCCGGCCGGATATCTTATTAGTGGACGAAATCCTCTCGGTCGGGGACAGCGCTTTTCAGGAGAAGTGTCTCGCCCGGATGGAGCAATTTCAACGCCTCGGCACCACCCTGGTAATCGTCTCACACAGCCTGGAAGCATTGGAAGACCTGGCGGCCTTCAGCGGTGGGCAAGGCTTGCTCCTTGAGAAAGGCCGCCCCAGCCTGCTCGGCTCTTTATCGCAGGTCATCACACAATATCACCGCCCCGCGCCGGCGCTCGCAGCTCAGCCTGCCGAGACAGCTCCCAACCTGGCCCCCCAATATTCCTCGCCCGGGTTCGCCCCAGCGCTTCTTCCCGCCGCTCCAGATGGACCCGCCCGCCTGCCAGAAACCGGCAAGATTTACCCCACCCAGGCCATCTTTGATATCCAGGCTGGTTCCCTGCTCGCCTGGATAACTCTCGACCTCAATTCGCCGGCCAAAGAGGTCGTGATCGCCCACACCGACGACAGCCGGTTCGTCCTGTATATTAGCCTGCGCTATTCCACCCCACTGCAAAAATATATCCGCTGCCTGACCGCCCGGGCCGGCGGCAACCAGCGCGCTGCAGCCAATCAGGCCTCCCTCTTTTCACAGGAAGGCGAGACCGGGTTCCCAGAAGTCAGTTTCCCATTGGAGAACCTGGCCGATACTCTGCCCGATTCAAACCCGGAGAGACTTCATCTCCTGGCTGGAATGACCTGGAATGGCTATCCTTCTGGTAAACTTCAACTGTTCATCAATGGCGCCCTGGCCGGCGAGAAGGAATACGACTCGCGCTACGATCGGGGAGACGCCTTACCCGCCTGGATCGCAGTGGGTCTGCTCCCACCTGCCTGGATTGGAGAAATCATCCGCGGCGAAGGCGACCAACGCCAGGAAATCCGCCCCGACAGCCTGATGGCGGCTGATGCGGCTGGCCTGACGATCGGCGTCCTGCGCCTGTACCGCCGGGCGCTCAGCGCTGGAGAAATCCAGCAGTTCTATCAACAAGAAATAAGTCCATGACCCGGATTGTAATCTGCCGTTCAAATCCAATCGACCCGGATCCGCGGGTCGAAAAAATTGCCCGCAGCCTTGCCTCTGCCGGCTATTCTGTCAGCCTGCTTGGTTGGGACCGGACCGGAAAATTACCGGCCAGCGACAGCCTGGATCCATTGTCCCCCTCTTCCGAGCCAATCAGGATCTACCGCATCCCCCTCGTGGCGCCCTTTGGCCACGGAATGGCTAACCTGCCCAACTTGCTGCGTTGGCAATTACGCCTGCTGGGCTGGCTGGTCCGCCAGCGCAAGCAGTTCGACTTGATCCATGCCTGTGACTTTGACACGATCCTCCCCGCGTTGGCCTGTAAGATCCTGTTTGGGAAAAAGGTTATTTACGATATCTTCGATTTCTACGCCGACCACCTGCGCGCCACCCCCGAGCTGCTCAAGCGCCTGATCCGCTCTGCCGACCTGCGCGCCATTGGCAAAGCGGATGCATTAATCCTGGCCGATGACTCGCGTTGGGAGCAAATCAGCGGAGCCCAGCCCCGGCGCAGCGCAGTTATCTACAACAGCCCGGCTGAACCGGCCGGCTTACAGCCCCTCAATCCACGACCTGCCCCAGCCGGGACAGGTTTTCGCCTGGCCTATATCGGCTTGTTGCAGAAAGAGCGCGGCTTGTTTGAAATGTTGGCCGTGCTCCAAAAGCACCCCACCTGGCAGCTCGACCTGGCCGGTTTTGGCGGCGACGAAGAAGAAATCCAGGCTGCCTGCCAGGCGCTCCCCAACTGCCGCTGGCACGGCCGGATCCCATACCACCAGGCCTTGCAACTCAGCCAGGCAGCCGATGTACTGTTCGCCACCTACGACCCGCAGATCCCCAATCACCGCTTTTCCAGCCCCAACAAAGTATTCGAGGCTATGCTGCTGGGCAAGCCGATCATTGTCGCCCGGGATACCAATATGGATCGCATGATCGAAAGCGCCCGCTGCGGAATTGTTGTAGAATATGGGAATGTTCTTGATTTGGAGCAGGCCCTGGCTCAATTAGAGCAGGATCCCGCCCTCAAGCAAACCCTGGGACAAAACGCCCGCCTGGCCTACCAAACCATTTACAGTTGGGATGAAATGGATAAACGGTTGAAAAAGCTGTATGTAGAAGTCTGCCAGGCTGCGTCTCCACACACTGGCAGGCCATGACCAAGATTATCCTGGCCGCCAATACCGATTGGTATCTGTTTAACTTCCGGCGCTCTTTGGCCTTTTTTTTGCGTGACCTGGGCTATGAAATTGCCCTGGTCACTCCCTCGGGGCCGTTTGTCCAGGAGCTCAAGCGGGATGGCTTCCGTTGGATCAACTGGGAGCTTGGCCGCCAATCGGTCGCCCCCTGGCGTGAGCTGCCGGCGCTGGTTGCCCTGTTCAAACTCTACCGGCAGGAACAGCCCGACCTGGTTCATCACCACACCATTAAACCCGTTCTGTATGGTTCGCTGGCCGCCAGGCTGGTTGGAGTCCCGCACGTGGTCAATTCGATCACCGGGCGCGGCTATGTTTTTCTAAGCAAGGATGCCCGGGCAGCCCTGATCCAAAAAGCAGTCCGTCCTTTCTACCGCCAGGCCTTTAACCACCCTAACCAGGCGGTCATTTTCGAAAACGATGAAGACCGGCGCTATTT
>JAYRWF010000221.1:0-6133 GCA_041918195.1 Anaerolineales bacterium | reverse complement strand
TAACCGTGACACTGGCGCTCGCAATCAGGCTGCCATTTTCGTTCTTCACGGTTACTTTTCCGGTTACCGTGACATTGAATGCGCCCTTTGTGGAAAGCGCGATATTGGTGGAACGCAGGCAGTTCAGCGTACAGGCCCCGCCAACTGTCGGGGTCAGGGTTGGGGTGCTCGAAGGACCGACCGGCAGGGTAGCGGTGACCGTCGGAGTTGCCGTCGACGGCCTGGTTGTTGGGGTCGCTGTCGGTGGCTTAGCGGTTGGGGTGGGCGTCCTGAAGAAGCGTCGGGTGGGGGTTGGGCTGGGGTTTGGCGCTGGCGTGCGTGTGGGGGTTGCTATGGATGTGGCCGTTGGGGTCGGTGAGGCGCTGCCGCCCACGTTGATGGTCACGTTGGTAACCCCGGTAGCATTCTGGCCATCATAAACCGTCAGGGTGGCCTGGTAAACACCGGGACTGGTATAGGTGAAATAGCCAGTGGATCCCCAGGTATAACTGCCGTCGTGGAAAGTCCATTTGATATTTCCGATCGACCCATCCGGGTCATAGGATTGGTCGGCATAGAAAGTGACGTCTAGTGGCGCCGGGCCCGAGGCAGGCACTGCCTGGGCGATCGCGACAGGCGCCTGGTTGGGAGCCACAGCCTGGACCAGGATGGCCTGGCTGGCCGGGGCGCCGGCGTTATCGATCACCGTCAAGTGAACCAGGAATGGGCCTGGTGTGGTGAAAGTGTGGGTTGGGTTGGTTAGGCTGGAGGTGCTTCCATCGCCAAAATCCCAGGCATACGAGCTGATTGAGCCGCCTGCATCCGAAGAGCCAGCCGAGCTAAAATTCACCGTAAGCGGGATTTCACCGCCAGCTGGGGAGGCTGTCGCGACTGCAACGGGTGGCTGGTTGGTGGCGCTGCCGAACAGGTTGTATCCAATTCGATAGTTGGCATAGGGCGCTTCTGGCCGCAGGATCGATCCAGCGATCAAGGTCGTCCCATTCAAGCTGGCTGCGGCCGGTAGGGTTTCACCAGCCGGGTTGGTTGAAAAGACAAAGCCCTGCGGATCGAGTACCACCCCGGCTTGACTGACGCGCATCCCGAACAGGTCGCTGCGACCATCCAGCATGTCCAGATCTGCCAGGCGGTTTTTCTGCTCTTCATAGACGACCACAAAATTCGTCCCATCCCAGGCCACCTGCGGGTTGTATTGGTTGCCGCGCCAGGGAGTCAGGTTTACCACTGGCCCCAGCGTCCCATCCGGGTATATGAGGCGATAGAGCAGGTCAGTCTCAACTCCCGAGCTGATCTCAGCGGATTGGACCATCATCGCAACCGTCCCGCTGGAAGCCAGGCCGATCCGGAAAAAGCCATTTCCGCCGGCGGTGGAGAAGTTATATAGCCCACCGATTGTGGTGATCGTCCCCTCCGGGTTGACGAACAACGCTCCGGTGTCGGCGTTGCTCTCGTCATGGCTCCAGTTGCTATGATACACCACCAACCAGCGACCACCTAGGGCGCTGACCGCAGCGGGGCGGTTAATATAACCGCCTGCCAGGTACAAGGGGGTGCTATCAATAACGCTGCCGCTGGCGCCGTTGACCCGTGCAGCATACAGATCAATGAACTGGCAACTGTAGCCGCATTTTCGGCCCAGCACCAAAAAAGTATCGCCGATTGCTTCCAGGTCAGGCGGGCCATAGGCGGCGGTGATTACCTGGAAAGGTGCCGGATCCAGCTTGCTGCCGTCGGGGTTCAGGCGCTGGGCCTGGATGCCGGAACCGTTACCCCAGGCGACCAGGTAGACCGAGCCGTTCCAGGCTACGGCTGGCGCGCCTGGCCCGCTGCTCAGATCGCCCGAGGCCAGTTCAACCGGTTCGCTGGTGAGCGGGTTGCCAACTGCATCCAGGGTCTGGACCAGCACCCGGTGACCACTGCCTGTACTGCTCAAATAGGCGGCCACGTAGCCATTGCCATTGCTGGCCAGGTCTGGGCGCACCTGGCGCGGGGCGCCAAGCGAGAGATCCCGGTTCGGACCTGCCTGGTTGCTAGCATTAATCGAAGCGCTGACGATCCCTTGATCGCTGTTCAGGTGAGGTGACCAGACCATCTGCAGCGCGCCATTGCCTGCTCCGGCCGTGCCTCCAGCCGTTGGTCCACTGACCGCTACCCCGCCCGGGTCTAAAACGCTCCCAGCAGTGTTTACACGCGCCAACCGGAGCTCGCCGGATTGCGACCAGCTGACCCGCCAGTTCAATCCATCCCAGGCGGTCTGGATCTCCTGGTATTGCAGGCTGAAACTGTTCCCCGAGAGGTTGTCGCCAGCGCCATCCAGCTTTTGTGCGGCATTATCCAGGCGAGTACCGTATACAGCCATGCTGAAATCGGGCTGCTGTTGGTTCCAGGTCAGGTAGAACTGGCTGCCCTGGCCAGCCAGGTCGCTGGCGGAGACGGTCAGGAGTTGGACCGGCGAGCCGAGCAAGTTCAGGTTGCTGTCAAAGCGCAGGCCTTTGGTTTCGTAAGTGCCGTTCAGATATTGGTCATCATAGGTAAGTAAAAAGACACCCCCGGCATAGGCCAGCTTGATATTGGAGCGCATGTAGTAAGTGCTCTCCACCAGGGTGCGGGTGGGCGGGTCGAGGGCCACGCCGGCGGGCGAGATGCGGATCCCGACGATATCGCCGCTGGTTGAAGTGCCCTGGACTACAACGACCCAGTTGTTACCATCCGAAGCCAGTGCCCAATACGAGCCCCCGGTCGGTTTTGTACCGTATAGTGTAATCGGTTGGGGATCTAGTACCTGCCCGCCTGGGCTGACCCGCACTGCATACAGTCCCTTATCATAATAGCCGGTGCCATTTGGCCCGTAGCCTTCGAAGACCACCAGCCAATTGTTGCCATTCCAGGCAGCCTTCGGGCTGGATTGAGAGGCTGCTGCGGAACTGATTGCAATCGGGGTCGGATTGAGCAGGTTGCCAGCAGCATCCAGGCGCATGGCATAGATATCTCTACCGGTTTCACTTTCGGTACCTCCACTGACGATCGCTCGGGAATCCTCCCAGACTACCAGTAGCTTATCCCCGCCCTGGGCAATCTCTGGCGCCAATTGGGAATTGTAAGCCGGGCTGACCTGGGCGTCGCCGGGTAAATACCGCTCTGGCAGGATGACCGGCTGGTTGGCAAAACCGGCTGTGCTGGTGAGAAGGAAGAGTACCAACCCCAAAAATATACCCATTTTCATCTTATTCATCATTACCTCCGGATAATCAACTCTGGCAAAGCGTATCAGTATAATCCTCTTTTACTATACAGGGAAACCATTATTCTGTCTGTGACTTAAGTCACTAAAAATTGGCTTTTCATAAATTATAGTTCAGTCTGAGTGGACGATGTTTTCCAGCGCCTGGCGATCCAGAATATGGATTTCCCCGCGTTTCAACCGTACCAAACCGCTGGCCTCAAATTCTCTCAGGTAGCGGCTGATCACTTCCCGGGCTGTGCCCAGGTCATCGGCCAGTTGTTGGTGGGTGGAGTGCAGATACTCGCTGTGCGCCAGCAGCTGCCGCGCCAGGCGTTGGTCCAACCGATCGAAGGCGACTTCTTGAACCAGCTCGACCAACTGTAGGATGCGCTGCCCAAAAACGCTGAAAATGGATCTGCGAAAAGTATCCGAATTCAGGATACATTCGTGAAACAGGTGCGCTGGCAGCTCGTAGGCCAGCAGGTCGCTTTCGGCGACGCCGCGCGCCTGGTAGGGAGTCTCGCCCAGGATACAACTGACCGTCATCATGCAACTATCGCCGGGCAGGACGTGATACAGCAGCAACTCTCGCCGGCTGCTGGGATGGCTGACGCGGATCGATCCACTCAGCACCATTACAAAATAGCGGCATTCTCCTCCCAGGTCGAACAGGATGGTATCGGCCGGAGCCTGGATCAGTTTGGCCTGCAACTTGAGGCCGGCCCGTAGCGCAGGTGGTAATTCCAGGAGCGCGGGGTAAACCCGTGTAAGCTGGTTGAATTCCATCTGAGTTAGCATCGATTTCTTCCTCTATTGTCGCTGGATAGGCTGGGTTGCTATGGATTAAGACGCAAAAATCAGATAAACATGATGAAATTGCCGAAATTGGTCTTGTTTGATGGTTTTCTCCACGCTTGTCAGACCGGGTATAATAATCTGATCCTTCTAATATCATCAAAATCGTCACATTTTTTCATTCCTGGCGTCTTAGATTGTGAGATGATTGCCCATATGGAAACAATCCCAACCCATACCACCACCCGTTTCGACCGGCAAGCTCTGGCCGGGATTTATGAGCAGTACAGTCCGGGTATCTTCCGCTATGCATTTCGCATGTTGGGAGACCAGGATCAGGCTGAGGAATGCGTGGCAGAGACCTTCAGTCGTTTCCTCCACATTATTAAAGATAGACGTATGCCGGATAATGTCCAGGCATATCTCTACCGCATAGCCCATAACTGGGTCACCGATAGCTACCGGCGACAGCCGCAGTTCGAATCGATCGAAAACGAATCTGAAGAAAAACATGCCGATGCTTCTCAAAATCCGGCCCATCTTGCCGCTCAGAACCTGGAGCAGGAGCGAATCCGCCAGGCAATGCGCAATCTACCCCCCGAACAACGCCTGGTGATTGCGCTGCGTTTTCTAGAAGATCGCTCGCATGAAGATGTCGCGGCGGTGTTAGGAAAAACTGTCGAAGCCACCCGGGCGTTACAACACCGGGCTATCGCAGCTTTACGCCGGATGTTGATTGAGCAGGAGAATTAAAATGACGAACACCCCAAATACCCCAGAATCTTTTGACCCGCGCTTACAAGCGCTGTTGGACGAGTTGCGACCGGCTCCCGAGCGAGATCCGCAGGTCGCTGCCCAGGGAAAAGCCAATTTCATGGCCGAAGTAGATAGCTTGCTGGCGGCCCAGGCCAGCCTGCCCAAACCCAGCTTTGCCGAGCGGGTGCGCCAGAAATTCCCCGCCTTTTCGATAGGCTTCGGACAACGCCGCCTGGCCTCCTTTGCCGCCGTCCTGGTGGTGCTGGTGCTCATCTTTGGCGGCGCCGGGATGACTGCTGTAGCTGCTCAAGCCGCCTTGCCGGGTGATGCCCTCTATTCGGTCAAGACCGGCCTGGAGGGGACGCGCGCCAGCCTGACCGGCAGCGCGGCCAGCCAGGTCAGCCTGTATTTACAATTTGCGGAGCGCCGCCTGGTGGAGATCGAAAAGCTGATTGCCGAAAGCCGTTACGCCGATATCCAGCTAGCCAGGCAAGAGTTTGACGCCCACATCCAAAATGCCCTGGCTTCCCTAAGTAAGCTGGCTACCAGCGACCCGGCTCAGGCCTCCAGCCTGGCGCTCCAGATCACTGAAGCCCTGGGGCGCTACGCCCAGGCGCTGGCTACGATGAGCGCGGTCGCTCCCGAGCCGGCCCGCCTGGAGCTTGAGAAAGCTATCCAGACTTCCCAGGCGGCTGCCCAGTTGAACAATTTACCTGGCAGCGAAGTCGAATTTACCGGCCAGGTTACCAGCCTGAGCCCTAACGAGGTGGTCGTTGACAACCAACGCATCCGCCTGACCGCTCAAACTGAGCTCAAGGTCCAGCTTCAAGTTGGCTTGCTGGTCAAGGTTCACGCCCGGCGTAGCGCGGATGGCTGGTTGGAAGCACGTGAAATCGAGCTGGCTGACAGCCTGCCTGGTAATCAGAACCAAAATGGCAGCATGGATGATCCGGTTGGCAACTCGAACCAAAACGCCAACGATGACTCGGGTGACCACCAGGATGATTCTGGGAACGGTAATCAGAACCTGAATGCAAACGACGATGATGACAGCAATGACGACCACTCGAACTCGAACGACAACCAGTCTGGCAACGACGGCAATGACAATGACAACCAAAACGATGACGACAGCAACAACAACGATGATAATGACAATGATCAGAAAGATGACAACGACAACGACAACGACAACGACTGATTGAGCGGTTGAGGCCTGATCCTGTGACTTCTCATTTATCGCAGCCCCTGGCCCGCCTGCAGGCCTGGATGAGCCGCTCCCGCCTGGGAGCGCTCCTACCAGGCCTGCTGCTCATTCTTGCCTTTATTGCCTTCCTGGCATTGGTCCAGTTTGCCAGCCCG
>JAYRWF010000220.1:0-1907 GCA_041918195.1 Anaerolineales bacterium | reverse complement strand
ACACCCGATACCCCAACAGCCGCGAGCGATTGGGATAGGCTCATCCAAACTGGCTCGACGACCGACGAGAACCAGGTGCGATATGGGAATAACACTGATTGCGACCATGACAACAGCACTAGTGGATTCTCTTCTCAAAGTGGATTGGGATTTGATGGTCGAGACAATATCGGCACAAACCTGGTAGAGGCAACGCCTTTCTGGCTTGGCCGGCTTTCCCATTACAATAAGCCGATTACACTCAATTCACCTTATAACTTTCTTCAATGGATAGATCTTGACATCACCATCACAGGCGTCACCTGCGGCAATGGACAGCCACCCAATGAAGGCAGCAGCCTGACGTTTATTTACCGGATCAACTTTGACGAGACACCAAACCAAGCTCCATGCACCTACGATGATCCAAACGTGCCAAATGACGCAGTCTGCCCAGACGCTGTGACGATTGGTGCAAACCCGACTGCGACTTCCTTCACCTGCGATGACCCCGATGAGCCGGTGCAATCGCAAGGGGTTTACTCAATTGCAATTCTAGGTTTCCAACCTACAAACGTATACAATGGCTGCGCATCCCAAACCTTTAACTCGAGCCTGGTAAAGACCCAATATGTTACCCAAGAAAACTCGACCAACCATGCTTGCCTTTGGGGAATGATCACCGATTTTGTGCCTACTGCGGTCGATCTCAAGTCCTTCACTGCAGCAAGCGTAGCTGGGGGGATCCAGCTAAATTGGGTAACCACCGGCGAGGTCAACAATGTTGGCTTCCACCTGTACCGGGCAGAGACTCTCGAGGGGACCAGGACCAGCCTTAACCCGGAGATCATCCCCAGCCAGGTGCAGCCAGGCAGCGTGGATGGCGCCCAATACAATTACCTGGATACCACGGCGGTGCCGGGCGTGGCATATTATTATTGGCTGGAAGATGTAGATCTCTCAGGCCAGACCGGTTTTCATATCGCCGGACCAGCCACGGCTGGACCGCAAGCCTGGTACAAATTCTTCCTGCCGACTATAATTAAGAACCACTAGGGACCGGAGGAACGGTTGTCGGATCGCGAGGTGCGTTATTCAAGAAACCCGGATTTCATCTTCCGCAAAATCGTGGAAGAGTTGGTACTGGTGCCGATCCACCAGGATGTCGCCAGTATGGAAAGCATCTACACCCTGAATGAGGTGGGTGCGTTCGTATGGAGCTGCCTTGAGAACCCGGCAACCCGTGCTGGGTTGCAACTCGCCTTACAAGAAGAATATGCTGTCGAGTCAGAAGTATTGGCCGCCGACCTGGAGCGTTTCTTGGGCGAGATGGTTGAAATTGGCGCTATACAAACTGGATAAGCCTTAATGGGATGCTCTGTCTGTCCTGAAATGGATTTGGATGATTGGGGCGACCGGCTGCTTGCGCCATTGGGCGGCCGGCGTTACCCGTTTGGCGGGACACTGGAGCTGACTGATCGCTGCAACCTGTCTTGTGTGCATTGCTATATCAGCCAGCCGGCTGCCAACCGCCAGGTCCAGGCGCGCGAGATGAACACCGCCCAGGCAATCGAAATCCTGGACCAGATCGCCGAAGCTGGCTGCCTGTTCTTGCTGTTGACCGGAGGCGAGGTCTTTCTCCGGCCGGATTTTCCGATTATCTACGAACATGCCAGGCGGCGGGGGATGCTGGTGTCGCTCTTTACCAATGGCACCTTAATCACCCCCCGCCTGGCGGATTTTCTCGCCGAGCTTCGCCCGCGCTCAATCGAGATCACGCTCTACGGAGCCACTCAGGAAACCTATGAGAAGGTTACCCAACGGCCAGGATCCTATGCCCGCTGCCAGCGAGGGATTGACCTCTTGCTAGAGAGAAAACTCCCCCTGGCTTTGAAAGCTGTCCTGATGACTCCAAACCGGCATGAGTT
>JAYRWF010000219.1:0-13757 GCA_041918195.1 Anaerolineales bacterium | reverse complement strand
GAATTAATATTTTTCTGAGCCTGGCCGGTGAACAAGGAATTCTCGATAGAGCTCAGCATGTCTGGGAAAAGTCGAATATTGAATGGGATTGGTGTACTGAAGACCTCGCCATGCTCGATTTGAAATACCACTGCGTCATCTGCCCAGAGAGGAAAACCGCGTGAATGGAGCGCATAAGCAGTACTGGATTTCCCGGTTCCGGTGAATGCAGCGAAGGCCAGCACACCGCCTGGCGACCGGATGGCGCTGGCATGGATGACTTCAAAGCCACGCGTGGTGAGAACCAGGGGGAGAATATGCTCCAAGTAGATTTCATTAACTAATTCATGCCCTGCTGATGGCAGGGCATGAACGGTTACGTGAGGGGAATTGTTCTCAAAATCAAATCGAGCAATCTGATTCCAGTAGATCCAGTGTGTGGAGCCCTTCGAATGACTCCAGGCGTATGCTGTTCCGGCTTGATCTAACCAGGGATAAACATCTGGAGAGCTTAGGGTTAACTCCGGTTGGATCCCTGAGTCAGCATGGATTATCCGCAGTTCTGGAACGACCCGAGTTGACAATTCACCGTTTTATCACCAAGTAGTCGAACTTATTCCTCGCTCAACTACCTGAAGAAGGTCTTGAAAAGTGTGATTAGCCGGATGGCCGGGTCTTTTTCGGCTCACCAGGATCAGCAGCCGGAGGGCTGAGCTTGCCGCCGCCTTGTTGTACTATCTCACTCACTTTACCGATGTAGGTCAGCTGGGCAGGGCGCCAGGTTTTCTTGGTTTGGGTAGTTTCTCTGTCGGCGTTCATGGATTATTACCTCCAGTTTGATTTAGTGAAATTGGTGCTGAAGCCATGCCTCAAAATTGATTAATTCCCAGGCCTGGAATGCAATCCGGTAATCTGGGTTGCTCAAGATAGCAGAATATATTCGACCACCATCGAATGAAGATATTATACCAAGTTTCTCTAAATATTGCAATCCACCAATCCGTTTTAAAGCCAAATTCCCACCCGCGACCAAGTTAGAAAAATAAAAATTGCTGGCCATTACTTTCTTTTGTTTTTCAAAGCCAAGATCGGGGAAGCGGCGAGCAATTGTTTTTCGAACAATGCTTTTTTCGCGCCCATCTACAATCAATAGACGGGGTGGTACCCGGCATAAAAACTCGATCAGTTCTGCGTCCCAAAAAGGATGTCCATATATCAAACCTAATCGACGCCCGATCTGGCTGTTTTCTTCTTGCTCCATCGATGTGGCTGGCTTGTAAAACGCTGCTGAGATTGCTGTGGTATTGTAAAAACCATAAGGTTTTTCAGGTTCTGGCTTGTCGAGTTCTTGTTCGACAGCAGCCTGGAGTTTTCGGACCAGGTTAACGCGCAGTTCAGGTTCTGGCGCGGCCCAGTCTGGCAGTGAACTAAGCTTGATCTTCATCTGCCGTTCACGCCGAAATTTCCGTGCGGCTCCCGGTGAAATCCGTTTGAGCGTCTGGCGAGCGAAAAGCCCAAGTAAGGGCCGTAAACCGGAATCCCACAGGGAAAATTTTAACATTGCCCGGCGCGGCAGGTTATACGACTTCATCAGGCTGCGGGCGAATTGCGCCGCCTGGATAAACCTTAACTCGCGCATTAGATCGGACATGTAAGCGGTGTTGACAGTCATCCAATCATCGCCACCGGCCCCGGTCAGAATGACTTCACAGCCGCGTTGTTTACCCTGGACCGCCAGGTTATGGTAAATCGCCAACCAGGGATTTTGGGCTGGTGTATCAAGCTCAGTCGATAAGCGCAACGTCGAATCAATCAAGCCCACCTGGCCGGCAGCTTCGACGAATGGTAGGATCACCTGATCCAGCCTGAGTTGTGCGGCGACGCTGCGCTGGCGACTTTCTTCGTTGCTCTGCGGATCCGGAAAAGCGATTGAAAGCGCTATTGGAAGCTCACCTTTACCCTGCCTGGCCAGGTCAGTTGCAACCGCCGCGATACTGACCGAGTCAAGGCCGCCGCTCAGAAACAGGCCGGGTTTACCCAGGGAGGTATATCTTTGTACGGCTTGTTCGAACAGCTGGTCAAAGGTTTCAAAATCAGCCTCCCGCATCTGATCATCGGGTGTTCCAGGCGGGGCAGCTTCCCAATACTTTTCGGTATGAATTTGTGCCGATCGGATTTGGATAAAGTGGCTGGCGGGCACACGGTAAATGCCTTCAAAGTAAGTTTCCAGCGGGTCAAGGTAAATGTTCCCCAGGGATAGGGCAATTGCTTCACGGTTTGGATTTCTTGGCAGGCCCAGGCCGTCCAATAAGGTCCGGATGGAGGGTGAAAATGCAGCTTCATGGTTGGAATTGGAAAAGAATAAGGAAATACGTCCCAATCGGTCGCGTGCTCCAATAAATACCTCACTGGCTGGATCCCAGATCAGGATTGAGCAGCGTCCCCGGACCTGGCGGGTAAAATCCAGCTTCCATTTGCGATAGGCCAGGCGGACCAGCTCCGCATCATTCCACTCAGCCCCCAGGTCATCGAAAAAAGTCTTGCGAAGCTCGGCTTGATTGTGAAGTTCACCCTCGAGCAGACAGAAGCACTCTGCGGAATCGGAGAATTCGATCCGATCACGGTTAGGGTCATAAAACAGCGTCACTTGGTTCTTGACGCGGTTTGCTCTTGCAGTGCATGCAACAGTGCCCTCTGGCAATCGCCGGGTGATCACCTCTAAATTACAATCCTCTGTATGCCGGACCAACAGCCAGGAATAGTCTGGCCGGTCAGCCGATGAGGTTGGGTGGGCTTGAATCGATTGATCTGTCAACTTCCAATTCACTCCAATGCTTTGATTATCTGCTTACAGTCTTCAATCATAACTCATGAATGCTGATAATTGGAAAAACAGATAAATCCAATGGGATATTGCAGATTGGTGGAAATAGGAGTTCATTTAGGTATAATTGGTCAAAACTTCAGGGTTTAATATCGGGAGGAACTATTCAATGATCGTCACTACCAAAGAACTATTTAAAATGGCTTATGGCAATTATGCAATTGGTGCATATAACATTAACAATATGGAGCAGACCTTGGGTTTGTTCCAGGGTAATTTGCTGTCTCAGTCGCCGTTTATTATCCAGCTTTCCAAAGGCGCTCGAAAATACGCCAACCCGGCTATGCTGGAAGCGATGATGCGGGCGGCGGAGCAAATCTTCCCTGATGCGATTTTTGCTGTTCATCTTGATCATGGCGACGAGGAAACCTGTTATGCCTGTATCGATTCAGGTTTTTATTCTTCAGTTATGATCGATGCCTCGCATGAGCCGTTTGAAAAGAATGTTGAAATCACCCGTCGGGTGGTGGAACGTGCCCATACGAAGGGGCTAAGCGTTGAGTCAGAGCTGGGCATGCTGGGTGGTGTTGAAGAAGACATTAAAGTTGACGAAAAGCATGCCATGTTGACAGATCCGGATGATGCGGTGCGCTTTGTCGAGCAAACCGGCTGCGACAGCCTGGCCGTCGCGATTGGCACCAGCCATGGGGCCTACAAATTTATGGGATCCCAGGGTCTGCATTTTGAACGCCTGGAGGAAATTCAGCGCGCCCTCCCAGGTTTCCCTCTCGTTATGCATGGTTCTTCCTCAGTTCCGAAGGAAGAAGTCGCGCGCATTAATGCTGCCGGTGGAAAACTTGATCCGTCTGCGAAAGGTGTTGATGAAAATGAGTTTGCCCGGGCTGCCAAGTTGGGTGTGACTAAAGTCAACATTGATACCGATGGCCGCCTGGTTTGGACGCGAGTCCACCGCGAATTCTTTCGAGATAAACCTGAAAAGTTTGATTTTCGTGATCCAGGCAAGGTGTATGTCAGCGAATACGCCAACTTTATCGCTCATAAAAACGAAAAACTGGGCAGCGCTGGGCAACTCCCATCTGTCAAGTTTGCATTGGCGAAATGATGGATCAAAAACTTCAGGCGGCTCATAAAGCGCTCGATCTGGTGCAGAGCGGGATGGTTTTGGGGTTAGGCACAGGCTCAACGACTGCCTACTTCATCGACCTGCTCGGCAAGGCGCTCCAATCGGGTGGCCTGAAAGATATTTGTGGGGTTCCCACTTCCCGGCTAACTGCTGAAAGGGCAGCTGGGTGGGGGATCCCGTTGGTAAGTCTGGCACAACATGCTGTCCTCGACCTGGCCATTGATGGGGCGGATGAAGTCGATCCTAACCTCGATTTAATTAAAGGCCTGGGAAAAGCCTTGCTTCGCGAGAAGCTGATCGAGATTCATGCCCGGCAGTTTGTGGTCATTGTGGACGAATCCAAGCTAGTTCCTTGCCTGGGCATGCGCGATGCGCTGCCGGTGGAAATCCTGCCGTTTGAATGGCAAGCCAGTATACGCTGGTTGAATAGCCTGGGCTGCCGGGCTGAGCTGTGGTGCAAGCCGGATGGCGAACCGTTCATCACCGATAATGGCAACTACATTGCCCGCTGTTGGTTTATTGACCCTGACCAACCCAGCCAGTTGGTGGGGATCCAGAACCCAGTTGAGCTGGCTCAACGATTAGCGGACCGGCCCGGGATCATTGAGCATGGGTTGTTCCTGGGTATGGCAGACCAGGTGATCGTCGCCGGAGAGCCAGGAATCACTGTCTTGGAGCGAAAACGATGAAAGTGAAAATAGCCCCATCGATCCTATCGGCAGATTTTTCTCGTTTGGGGGAACAGGTACAGGATGCGATCGCCAGCGGCGCGGATTGGATCCATGTCGATGTCATGGACGGGCATTTTGTGCCCAACCTGACGATTGGCCCGTTGGTGGTCGAAGCCCTCAAACCGATCTGTCGCAGCTCGGGCACCCCGATGGATGTACACTTGATGATTGAAAAGCCCGAACGCTTGATCCCGCAATTCGTCCAGGCTGGTGCAGACTTGATCACCGTACATGTGGAGACCTGCCCGCACCTGCACCGGACAATTCAACAGATCAAAGCGGAGGGGGCGCGTGCCGGTGTAACACTTAACCCGGCCACACCGCTTTCCTCGTTGGAGGAAATCCTGGAAGAAGTTGACCTGGTCCTGATCATGTCGGTCAACCCGGGGTTTGGAGGACAGGCCTTTATCCCATCTAGTTTTGAGCGAATCAAACGCCTAAAACAGATGCTCGATCAACGTGGTTTAAACCAGGTTGAAATCGAGGTTGATGGCGGTGTTGGATTATCGACTGCAGCCCAGGTAGTTGAGGCGGGCGGAACAGTGTTGGTGATGGGCTCCGCGATCTTCAACCAAAAAGCCAGCGTTGCTGAGAACCTGGCTGGACTGCGGAAAGCTATCAATGAGCCGGTGGCTTTGCATAAATAATTGTGATACACTTAATGTATGAAAAGAAGTAGGAGGTGCGCGATGTTATCCCGAGTTTTCCAATCTAGGCAGGCCGTTCGAACTGGGATCATCCTGGTGACGGTCATCTTGCTCCTGGTCGGGGCAGGGGCAGCCTATGCAACTTTCGCTCCATTGATCAATACCGATGACACGCAGATTGATACGAGCTGGGCGGCTCCCCTGTATGATAATTCTGCCTGTGCTAAAGCGGTTCCTTTCGTGGATCAAATTAAAAAAGCCTGGTATCAAAATAATGACACCAACTTGATGGTCCGGATGGAATTTTGTGGTAGTCCAGCCTTAACAGCCAACAACCTGGCAGTCTTGGCTCTGGATTGCGATCGGGACGGCGACACGAACAGCATGTATGATCGCTTGATCACCTATAATCCGGTTAATGATTATGTCGACATCAAGGATGGGACGGGTTTCTCCTTCCAGTCGCCGGATAACTGTGGGTCTCCGCCGCCAGCAAGCTGCCCGTTTGGCGAGCGGGTTGAATTGGTTCCAGGATCGGGGAATTTTGATACGGTGGAATATCGGATTAATTTCAGCACCTTTCCTGATCAGGGATCGCCGCTGCCGCTTGGCTGCCGAGATGGTATCAATATCCCGACGCCTACCCCCGCTAACCCGACAGTCCCCTATGGCGAAGGCGTCTCCGTCGGTTTTGCGGTGGTCCGGACATCGGATAAAGCCATTATTGACCAGACCCCTCTGACCCCCTGGAATATCCCGACGCTGGTCCAGATGAAAGAAATCAGTGCCAGCAATCTTTCGAGCCTGACGCCTCTGACATTAGGTGTTTTGGGCCTGTTGCTGGTAGGTGGACTCGGTGCAGCCGTAATTTACCGGCGCAGGCGGTCCTGACCACCTGCAGGTGAGTTTTCGCATGAATACTTTTCCGGGGATGGCCTTTACATTTGCCATCCCCGGGTCGTTTAAACCATAATAGGTGAGCTATGGAAGCATACATTAAGAAACTTCAGGCTTTGAAGGCTTCAGCCGCTAATACGCCCAAGGAAATCGAATCGCAGCATGCCAAGAACCGCCTGACAGCGCGCGAACGGATTGACCTGCTGCTTGATCCGGGTACGTTTTGTGAGATCGATGCCCTGGTCCAGCCGCGCTATGAACACTACTTGGGCGGGAAGCAATCACGAATCGGAGATGGGATTATCACCGGTCATGGTTTGGTCAATGGTCGCCAGGTGATTGTGGCCTCACAGGATATCTCGGTAATGGGTGGCGCCTTCGGAGAGATGCACTCCGATAAAATCGTCAAGGGATTACGAATGGCGACCCGCTTCGGGGTGCCATTTATTGGCCTGTATGATTCGGGCGGGGCGCGCATCCAGGAAGGTGTGGATAGCCTGGCGGGTATTGCCCGCATCTTCGATGCCAATTGTGAGGCTTCAGGGGTAGTACCACAGATTTCTGCGATCCTGGGCACCTGCGCTGGTGGGGCGGTGTATTCACCTGCATTGACGGATTTCGTCTTAATGACCGAAAATAGTTATATGTTCATCACGGGTCCGGATGTTGTCCGGGCGGTGATGCAGGAAGATCTCAGCTTTGATGAATTGGGCGGAGGCACGGTCCATAATATCGAAAGTGGCGTCAGCCATTTCCTGGCCAAGGATGATCGCGAATGCCTGGCGCGAATCCGCGAGCTGCTCAGCTACCTGCCTTCGAACAACATGGACGACCCACCCTACGTCCGGCCAATTGACGATCCTGAGCGGCGTTGTCCTGAGCTGGAGGAAATCGTTCCAGTCGATGCGCACAAATCTTACGATGTCCACAAGGTGATTCAAACCATTGTCGATGATGGCCGATTCCTGGAGGTCCATGCGCTATGGGCTCAAAATATCGTGATTGGATTTGCAAGATTGAATGGTTGGGTGGTGGGGATCGTTGCCAATCAGCCGATGGTACTGGCTGGTACGATTGACATTAATGCCGCGGTGAAATCGTCGCATTTCATCCGGATCTGCGATACTTATAATATTCCGATCATTACTTTGCAAGATGTACCAGGCTTTTTGCCTGGACGAGCGCAGGAGTATGGTGGGATTATCCGCAATGGCGCTCGGATGATTTATGCGTATAGTGAAGCTACGGTCCCCAAATTGATGGTAGTGTTGCGCAAGAGTTATGGCGGGGCCTATTGCGTGATGAGCAGCCGCGGCCTGCGCGGCGACCTGTTGTACGCCTGGCCAAACGCCGAGTTTGCCGTGATGGGTGCAGAGGGGGCAGTCAACATTCTATTTCGTAATGAGTTAAAAAATCACCCCGACTCTGCCCAGCGGCGTAATGAACTGGTCAATCAATTTGAAGACCAATTCAATACGCCATATATTGCGGCTGCGCGCGGGCTAATCGATGACGTCATTGAGCCACGCGATACCCGCCGAGTGCTTGTTCGGGGATTAGAGCTTTGCCTGTCTAAAGTTGAGCGCCACATTGCCAAGAAACACGGGATCTCGCCGACTTAATTTTCTCACAAGGATCATCCGGGGATCTGACTAACAATTTTGTAACCCCAATTGATAAAAAACGGTCTGGCAATAGCATGAATTGGCCAGACCATTTTATTGTTAACATCTTTTAAACGAGTAATTTCAAAAATTGTCACAATTTTTAACTAAAAATTATGGACATAACTGTCCTTCATAGTGTATACTGCGTTCGGAAACCGGCTTTTTCTCAATACTAATTGCATAGTTTTGCGTTTGTGCACGTTTACAAGTTCTATCCTTTTGAAATATTAGTTTGCGCGGTTGGTTCGCGGAGAAACCATGACGAACATTACCTATGACGAAACATCCTCGCTGGGCAAGAGTCCTGCAGAGATCCAGGAATGGTTGATTAACCAGGTTGCCAGTTTATTGTATGTAGATCCCAAGACTATTAATCCTCAAGCCTCGTTCAATAGTTTTGGCCTGTCCTCTCGCGATGCTGTTATGTTATCCGGCGATTTAGAGGAGTGGCTCGATCGCCGTTTTTCACCGACTTTGGTATACGAATATCCGACGATTGCTGCATTGACGGAATTTCTAGCCTCGAGCCAAGCCTTGAGGCCGGTTCGTATTGAGAATCCACCTGCTGAAGCGGAGCCAAAAGCCGCGCTCGAAGAACGCCTGGCCGATCTAGAGCAGCTATCGGATGATGAAGCAGAAGCGATGCTTCTTGAAAGGTTAAATAAGTTAACCGAAAAGAGAGCATAAAAATGGATCTCTGGCAGCCAACGATTACTTGAATTCTGGGCAATAATTAGCGGTGCGGGTATGGATTGTTTCCATTCGGACGCTGAATTTACGCCGCTTAAACCTCGGATGATCCGCTGCAAGCAACCGGAGTATTCGAATCAGTTATTTATTGCCATTCAGAATTTAGATCGAGCCAGGGCTTTCGAGAAGCAGGCTGGACAAGAAGATAAAGATAGAGAACTTACACCTTATGACCGAAGCTACCGACAGGATTGGACAGCTCTCCCCTCTAAAGCGCGCGTTGCTAGCGCTAGAGGAACTTCAGGCCAAAGTTGATGCACTCGAACATGGCCAACGTGAGGCTATTGCAATTATTGGCCTGGGTTGCCGCTACCCAGGCGTAAAATCTCCCCAGGAATTTTGGAAATTACTCGAGAATGGTGTGGATGCCATTCAAGAGGTTCCCAAGGAGCGTTGGGATTGGGAAGCCTATTATGATCCTGATCCCGAAGCGGCCGGGAAAATGTACACCCGCTGGGGTGGTTTCATAGACGGGATTGACCAGTTCGACCCGGCATTCTTCAGTATCTCGCCTCGCGAGGCTGCCAACATGGACCCCCAACAGCGTTTACTGTTGGAAGTGGCCTGGGAGGCGCTGGAGCATGCCGGGCAGCGTGCTGGAGAGCTTGCTGGCAGCGCGACGGGCGTTTTCGTCGGGATCAGCAGCAATGACTTTGCCAGCCTGTTCAAGAGCGGGGGGACTATTGAGCAAGTAAATCCATATATCGGTACCGGTACGGCTTTCAGCGTGGCTGCTGGAAGGCTTTCTTATTCTTTGGGGTTGCAAGGACCTTGTATCTCGATAGATACAGCTTGCTCCTCCTCGCTGGTTGCAGTCCACCTGGCTGCCCAAAGCCTGCGCAGTGGGGAGTGCCGCCTGGCAATTGCCGCTGGGGTCAACGCAATCCTCTCGCCGGAAGGAACGATTTACTTCTCCAGGCTGCGTGCAATGGCCCATGATGGCCGTTGCAAAACTTTTGATGCTACTGCAGATGGCTATGTTCGCTCGGAAGGCTGCGGTGTAGTGGTATTGAAACGTTTAAGCGATGCCCTGGCCGATGGCGATCGTGTCCTGGCGGTGATCCTGGGTTCGGCGATCAACCAGGATGGCCGTAGTAATGGACTGACGGCTCCTAACCCCCTGGCGCAGCAGGCAGTTGTCCAAAGCGCTTTAAACGCAGCAGGAATCAGCCCGCACCAGGTTAGTTTTGTTGAAACGCATGGCACCGGGACGGAACTGGGCGATCCGATCGAGGTGCGGGCCTTAGGGGCGGTATTCGGCGATCGGCGTACACAAGGCGACGAGCCTGCTGTACCCGTATACCTGGGAGCAGTGAAAGCGAATATTGGTCATTCAGAAGCCGCTGCGGGGGTTGCTGGCCTGATTAAGGTTGTCCTTTCAGTACAACATGCCCAGATTCCGGCTCAATTGCATGTTAAAGAGCTAAATCCGTTGGTCGATTGGGATCAATATCCATTCGTTATCCCAAATCAAACGACCCCCTGGCCTGCGATCAATGGGAAGCGAATTGCCGGTCTTAGCTCATTCGGTTTCAGCGGCACGAATGCACATATCGTTTTGGCTGATCCTGCAAGTGTTTCACCGATATCATCTATTGAACCTGCCGATAAAGCTCAGGCTGTTGAGTTGCTCTCTGAACCACCTGCTGTCTTATTGCCAATCTCAGCTCGTACACCGCAGGCGCTCCAACGACTGGCTGCAACATACCAGAAATTTTTAACCGAGCCAGTGGATGGTCAAGATCTGCCAGGCTTAGCCGATGTAGTTTATACAGCCAGTTACCGGACCAGCCATCATCCTAACCGTTTGGCTGTCGTTGCAGACAGCAACCGGGCTGCTGCGGACTTGCTTGGCGCCTGGTTGCAGGGTGAAAAGCGCCCTTACCTGGTGGCAGGAGAAGCCAACCAGGCAAGCCTGGTCGAATCCCCGAACATTGTCTTTGTTTTTCCTGGACAGGGTTCGCAGTGGGTAGGTATGGGCCGAGAGTTGCTTCAGCAGGAACCGGTCTTTCGCAGGTCGATCGAGCATTGTGACCAGGCAATACAAAAATATGCAGGTTGGTCTCTGATTGAGAAACTGACCTCTGACCAGGCGGCTGAAAGTCTGATCAGTGAGATCGATGTCATTCAACCAGCCTTGTTTGCCATGCAGGTCAGCCTGGCGGAATTATGGATGTCGTGGGGCATTCGTCCACGAGCGGTGGTCGGACACAGCCTTGGCGAGGTAGCTGCAGCAGCCATTGCCGGTGCGCTCAGCCTGGAAGAAGCGGCTCACATCATTTGCCTGCGCAGCCAGTTAATGCGCCGGGTCAGTGGGCAGGGGGCGATGGCAGTAATTGGGATCAACTTGGAGGAGGCTGAAAACCTGGTCAAGCCGGTTGAACACCTGGTTTCGGTAGGGGTTAGCAATGGCCCGCGATCAACCGTGATTTCAGGCGATCCGGCGGCGATTGATCAAATTGTTGGCGATTTAGACCGCCAGGGGATCTTTGCTCGGCGAGTTAAGGTGGATGTTGCCTCGCATAGCGTACAGATGGAGCCGCTGCGCGCCGAGCTTGTCTCCGGTTTGAGTGGGCTTCAGCCTCATGCCGGCTTGATCCCAGTCTACTCAACGGTTTTGAACCGGTTGGTCGATGGATCAGAATTGACGGAGGAGTATTGGGGGAACAACCTTCGAAACCCGGTGCGATTTTGGTCAGTTGTCCAACAGCTAGTCCAGCAGGGGCAGGATGTATTTATCGAGATTAGCCCACATCCGGTACTGGTGACTGCGATTCGTGATGGATTGAAGGAAATTGGCCGACCAGGTCTGGCTTTACCAAGCGCTCGGAAACAAGAATCCGAACGCGCCGTGATGTTGGAAACCGTCGGCGCGTTGTACGCGGCTGGCTCTTCGATCCCTGGTTTGTTGCCCGATCCGCAACACAATCCTCAACGCCAGGTCGAATTGCCCACTTATCCCTGGGACCATCAACGTTTTTGGATCCAGGATGGGCGAGTTGAGTCGGCATCCATTCGTTATGCCGCGCCGAACGGTCATCCCTTGCTTGGGATGCGCCTGTCATCCGCCAGTCAACCAGGTGTCCAATTTTGGGAAACGGAATTGACTGTTAACCAGGCCCCTTATTTGAAAGATCACCGCGTCCTGGGGGCAGTGATGTTGCCAGCGGCGTCCTACCTGGATGCGGCCTTAACCGCTGCCAGACAGGCACTTGGGCAGGGGGATGACGGTGATGCGGCTGGGACTTTCGAAATTGAGCAGGCGATTTTTCACCAGGCTCTGGTCCTCTCAGATGAAGGGGCCAAAGAACTCCAATTGGTGATCAGTGAAACTGCAGGCGATCTTGCCAGTGGACAGGCTGGATTTCGGTTCCAGTTATTTAGCCGCCAGGATTATGAGCATCCAGGCTTTCGAGAGCGTTGGAATCTGCATGCCAGCGGCCTCTGCCGCCCTGGCGGGCGTTCCACTGAGAACAATTTGACTCTTGAAGGGCTGCGCCAGCGTTTTGTCGAAGCTGGCAGCGATCAACTGCCAATTGAGCCTTATTACGAAGCATTACGCCAGGCTGGATTGGAATACGGGCCTTATTTCCAGGGAATCCAGGAGATCTGGGCGCGTCCGGCCGAAGCTCTGGCGCACATCCAACCGCTTGCGGAGCACCAACCGCTCTTGTTGAACAAGCAATATTCCATTCATCCCGCTCTGCTGGATGCAGCTTTCCAGGCGCTTGGGGCAGCAGTAACATCCAGATATCAAGCGGAACAGCAGGCTCTTGACCAACTCCCAGGTGAAATGCAAGCCCTGGCCAGCCAAAAGCCTCTTCCGACTTGGGTGCCTGTGGCAATTGAACGCTTCCGCCTGATGCGCCGGCCCGAGAGCACTGAGCTATGGAGTCATGCGGTCTTATTGGATCCAAGCGCCACGGTTGGTAATCCTTCGCTGTCTGCATCGCCTACAAACCTGAAGGGCGACATTACGTTGTGGGATGCCGGAGGCCAGGTTATTGCAGAAGTCTTTGGCTTGCAGCTCCAGCAGTTGGCCCCTTCAGTGATCCGCAAGCCCATCCAGGATCAACCTGCTGCTATCGAGCGCTGGTTTTATCGAACTACCTGGCAACCTGCCGCGACACTACGTGAGCCGGCTGCGAACGGCGTAGCCAGGCCTATCATACGCAAGCGCTGGCTGATTCTCGGAGATTCGGATGAGAACACCTGGCAAAAGTCGCTTGGGACTGGTCTGGCTGAGAAGCTGGCCGTAGCTCAAGCGCAGTGTGTTTATGCAGCCTGCCCTGACGATATAGCAGATCTTCTCCGGTTGCTCCAACGAACGGGTGGCCTGGATGGATTGGATGGGATCGTCAGCCTGGTCGGATTAAGGGAAAACCAATCCGAATCGCTCAACCTGGCCGAATTGGAAGAATATCAGGCGGCGACGCTTGGTAGGCTCCTTCACCTGGTCCAATCGGTCAGCCAGCTTGACTTAAAAACGACCCCGCGCTTGTACCTGGTGACCCGCAATGCGCAACGGACGGGTATCGGCTCGGCCTCGGACATCAGCACTGCTCTGGGCGCAGCCTCATCTAGCATTTGGGGTCTTGGGCGCACGATCATCCATGAACAATCCGACTTGAACTGCTGCCTGGTGGACCTCAGCCTGGCCAGTGGTGCTGACTCCCAGGCTGAGTTGAGCCTGCTTGCAGATGAATTGCTCTTTAACCCTGGTGGATCGGCTGCCGAAAATCAAATTGCTTTGCGCGGAGATGATCGGTATGTTGCCCGTTTGGAACGATATGACCCTGGCGAGTCAGAAACGGCCAGTCAGCTTGAGACCTCCTTGGTACTGTTTGACCCGGTAAATGATCAGAACTTCCGCCTAACCACTCGAAGCCAGCCCATCAGAACAGGCGATTCGTCATCAGCACCCCAATCGTCAACTGCAGGCGATCTGGATTCTCTGGCGCTACAGATTGCGCCGCGCGTCTCTCCTGGACCGGGACAGATCGAGATTCTGGTCCAGGCTGCCGGGCTGAACTTCCTGGATGTCTTGACTGCTCTTGGGCTCCGACCGGATCTACCGCCGGGGCCAATCCAATTTGGCACCGAATGTGCTGGCCGAGT
>JAYRWF010000218.1:0-9821 GCA_041918195.1 Anaerolineales bacterium | reverse complement strand
TGCATCCACATAGGCTGCCAGTGGGCCCTTGGCATCGACTGCGCCGCGACCATGGAGAATTCCATTCTCACAGCGGACCGGAATTTTCCCCGGCACTGTGTCGATATGTCCCAGGAGGACGATCTGGCGTGGGCCGCCACCCATGATGCCAACCGCATTCCCAGCCCCGTCCGCATAACTCTTTTCATACCCTAGCTCTTGCATCCGTTCCACCAGCCAGGATACCGCCGGCCCCTCAGAACCTGATGGACTGTAGATATTAACCAGGCCTTCCAGTACACCAGTTTGGGTGCAGGCGGAAGTCATCGGATTTCCCCTTCGAGAGCTGGCTCAGTCAGAACTGCGTTAATGCCTTCAACTACCTGGTCTAGTTGTTCGAAGCTGATCACCAACGGCGGTAGCAAACGAATGACCGTCAATCCAGCCGAAAGAGCCAGGATACGGCGTTTTTGCAGGGCCTGTAAATAGGGAGCAACTTTTTGTTTGATTTCAATGCCGATCATCAATCCCAATCCACGTACTTCGCGGACGAGGGGTGAGTCGATTTTACGAAGCCTGGACATCAAGTAAGCGCCTTTTTCCGCTGATTGGCGAACCAGGTCCTCAGTCTCAAAGACTTGCAGCGCAGCCAGACCGGCCGCACAGGCTAATGGATTGCCGCCAAAGGTAGAGGCGTGCAATCCGGGTCCCAAATTTTTCATCCGAGAACCAAAAAGGACTGCACCCATCGGTAAACCTCCGGCTATTGATTTTGCCAGGCAGAGCAAGTCTGGTTGCAGCCCGGCGTGTTGGTAGGCAAACATTTTCCCAGTCCGGCCGAAGCCGGTTTGGACTTCATCCACAATGAATAAAGCGCCTTGTTCCCGGCAAAGCCGCTGGACTCCCAACAGGAATTCTGGATCGCCAGGGTGCACACCCCCTTCGCCTTGAACTACTTCCAGGATCACTGCGGCAGTCTGGTCTGAAATCGTTTGTTCCACCGCCTGGAGGTTGTTGTAAGCCAGGTGAACAAATCCGGGAACGAGCGGCTCAAATGGTGTGCGGTAATTCTTGTTCCAGGTGGCGGATAATGCTCCAAGTGTCCGCCCGTGAAAACCTCGCATGAAAGCAATGATCTGGCTGCGGCCAGTGGACAAGCGGGCTAACTTAATCGCTGCTTCCACAGATTCGGTTCCCGAATTACACAAGAAAGCCCGCTCCATTCCGGGGGCCAGATTAACCAATCGTTCCAGGAGCAAGGCGCGCTGATCGTTGTAAAAACTTTCTGGCAGGGTGATCAGGCGATGGGCCTGGGCAGATATCGCTGCCGCGATAGCAGGATGGGAATGACCCAGGTTGGCAACGCCTTGCCCGGCAGCGCAATCCAGGTAGGCAGTCCCGTTATGATCGTACAATATTGCCCCCTCGCCGCGCACAAAAGCCACCGGCTGCTTGGCATAAAGCCCGGATGTATATTGATTTTCGGTCGTAAAAATATCCATTACCGCGCTCCAGATCCATTTCTCAGGTGATATGAGTTCCCGCGCCAGCGAAGGCAGCGGTGATTGGGCTCACGCTTCGGCCGTCGCTGATAATGACCCGTTGGACGCCGCCCTGCAGGGCTTCTTGAGCTGCCAGGACCTTTTTCTTCATCCGTCCCTGGGCGAGCTCGATTGCCTCATCCAGCTTGACGCGCGGCAGATTAGGAATCAGGCTATTTTCATCCGGAAATGAGCGTAACAGCCCAGGGACCGCAGTGAGCAGGATCAAATCCTGGCTGCCCAAGCCAGCCGCTATCGCTGCTGCGGCGCGATCGGCATCAACGTTTAACAATTCGCTGTTGGCGCCGATCGCCAGGGGGGCAATCACTGGAGTGTAGCCCAGGACCAGTAAAGCGCGAAGCAGGTCTCCATTGACCTGGTTGATTTTTCCGCTGAAATCATCCCGGATCACCCTCCTTTTTCCATTTTCAATACTCTGAATGGCTTCCTTGCGATTGGCCTGGATGACACGTCCATCTGGGCCGCTCAGGCCCAACGCGTTGACTCCCAGGCCTTGCAGCATGGCGGTCAGGCGAGTGTTCAATCGACCGTTTACTGCCATACAGAAGATGTCCAGGCTGCGCAGGTCGGTATAGCGTGAAGTATGTCCGGAGGGTGATTGGATATAGCGGGCCGGATATCCAAGCTGTTCACCCAGGGAATTTGCTTCCTCAGAACCGCCATGAACCAGCACAAGGGTACGTCCTTGTTGGATGAATTCAGCGGCGTTTTTACAGATTGCCTGGTGATCCATGCCCTGGGCGCCGCCCAGCTTGATCACTGTGATGGGTGATTCCATGAGTATCTCCTGAGGGTCCCATATCTAGATCGGGTGCAGGCCAGGAAATTCCAGGCCAGTGGTTTCTTCGAAACCAAGCATCAAGTTCATGCATTGCACTGCAGTCCCTGACGCGCCTTTCATTAGGTTATCCAGTGCACAGATAGCCACCAGGTGACCGCTGGTCGGGTCAAGTTCAAATCCCAGGTCGGCGTAGTTCGAGCCAGCCAGGATTTTGGGTTCTGGAACCCTGTAGATGCCGCGTTGTTCTTTCACAATTCGCAGAAAAGGATTAACCGCCGACACTGCCCGGTAAGCTTGCCAAAGATCCTTGTTGCTGATACCAGGCGAGAGTCGCACATGCGCAGTCGCCAGCACCCCGCGCACCAGATCTACGGAGGTAATTGTCAGGCGTGGGCTGTTTAAACCCAACTCCTGGATCACTTCTGCTGTGTGGCGATGTCCGAAAGGTGAGAAAGTCCGGATTACCCCGCTGCGTTCAGGATGGTGAGAACCTGGATTGCCTTCTGCACCGCCTTCGGAAGAGCCTACTTTTATTTCGAATAGGATTGTCTGCTCAGGGGCCAGCAAGCCCGCCTGGATCAACGGCAGTAGCGCCAGGATCGCTGACGTGGCATTGCAGCCCACCCCGCTGACATATGCCGCCGAGCGGATTTCCTGCCGGTGAAGCTCCGGGAGCCCATAAACAAAGCGTTCCAGCCAGTTTGGAGCGCGATGGGCAACGCCATACCAGTTCTGGTAAGTGTCGCTGGATCGTAACCTGAAATCAGCGGATAGATCGATAATCTTCTCAGCAATTTTGGCAAATCCATCAATGCTTTGTTGCGCCTGTCCATGCGGAAGGGCAAGGAAAAGCAGGTCCACTTTTTCCAGGAGCTCGGGGGAGCTGAACTTCAAGTTCGTTCTTTTCCTCAAGTTTGGGTGAACCTGGTAAACGTATTCCCCCAGGTGCTGGCGCGAAGTCACTTGTACGACTTCAACGCCTGGATGATCAATCAATAGGCGTAATAATTCCCCGCCGGTATACCCAGAACCTCCGACGATACCTACTCGAAAGGTCATCGTATCTCCGTTTCTGCCCGCTTGCTACCATGCTGGCCAACCTTAATGACGTAATCGATGACTTCCCCGGCGATATCCACACCGCTGATGGGTTGGGCGGTATGGAATTCCATTGTGTGATTGATTTCGTTGATCAGTAAACCGCGTTCGGAATGTTCTATCAAGTCAATCGCCAACACGCCTCCACCAACCGCCTGGGCAGCTTGCAAGCAAAGTTTTTCGATTTCAGCTGTTACAGGGCAACGTGTTCCTTCTCCGCCGCGCGCGGTGTTGGTGATCCAGTGATCTGATTGCCGGTAAATGGCCGTCAAAACCCGATCACCTACTACGATCGCCCGGATGTCGCGCCCTGGTTTGGCGACGAATTCCTGGATGTAAAAAACTGAGTGTTGGATAGACCCCAGGGTAGCCTTGTGCTCCAGGACGGCTTCAGCGGAATCGCGATCGTTTATTTTCGCCAGTAGCCTGCCCCAGGAGCCAACCACAGGCTTGAGAACAACTGGATACCCAATCGTTTCGATTGCCGATAAGGCCGACTCAGGCGTGAACGCGATCAGGTTGCGTGGTTGGGGTAATCCAGCCTGTTTTAGTACTGCGCTGGTTGCCAGCTTGTCGCCGCAGATCTCTGCCACCCGAACATGGTTAACAGTTGGAATTCCCCACGCAGCGAGGATCCGCAAGGCATTTAAGCCGACCGTATAGCTCAGGCTTCGTTCAAGGATTACATCGAAGCGTTGCCAGGCGGTGGGCGCTTCTAGATCAAAGAGGATTTCTCGATCATCCAGTTTCTCATAGACGATCCCCCGTTGTTCCAGGGCAGCAAATAGCCATTTCTCCTCTACCCGCAGGCGGGTGTATAGTACGCCGACATGCGGTTGGAGGGGCATTATTCCCCCCAATCTTCTTGTTCCATTGGCGCCAGCTCAACCCGCGTAGGATTGGTGGAAACTATCTCCAGGTCAACACCACAATCAGGGCAAACCAGGATTTCGCCACTCTCAACAGAAGAATCCAGGGGAATATCGGCTGCACATTCGGGACAAGTAACAGTAGACATCGTAGGTAGTCCTTTCAATTTTGCTAATGGATGAATAAATCAAACGGCTCTCCTGTTCAGGAGAGCCGGTCGAAGTATTTTGGAAATGAGACGCTAGGGTCAGGAGTCAATCTTCGGTCAGCCATCCCGTTCAGGAGTAAACGGTAGCGATACGAGGGATACGGGTGGGACGCGCAAGGACAGTCATAATGCGGGCAAGTCTATCACGGGCAAGTGGTTTAGTCAACTAAAAATTCAGTAAATATTATTTCCGCAATCACCTTTCGGATATTCAGCTTGCCATTTGTTATAATCACCTGCGTGAGGAGTCCCCAGGATGGAAGAGCCTGAGCAATTACCGGTTCATTTGATCGCCTGCCGGGTTTTTGAGCACCTGGTTGAGCGCAACTTACCTACTGACCTGGCAGTTCAGATTCAGTATCTAGATTATGGACTTCACCAGGTGCCCAGGAATTTAAGATCTGCACTGCAAATTGCGATAGATCAAATTGATCAACCAGGTCTGGTCATTCTTGGATATGGATTATGTGGTAATGGTTTGCATGGAATTGCCTCTCGAAAACATATCTTGTTGGCGCCCCGGATGGATGACTGTATCGCGATGCTATTTGGCTCATATGCGGAGTATCGCCAACAATTTGAGAGTCGCCCGGGGACCTATTTCCTCACCAAGGGTTGGTTAGAATCAGGCAGTCATCCCTTGGCAGAGTTTCAACGCTATCATCAGAAATATGGACTCGAGCGTGCGACCTGGTTGATGGATCAACAATACCATCACTACCGGCGCTTGGCATTCATAGCTCATCATTCAACGGACCTGGAACAATACCGGGAGAAAGCGATCGAGGTGGCCAAATATTGCCGCCGTTGGGGGATGGACTATGAAGAAATCATCGGCTCCGACATTTTTTTGCGCCGCTTGTTCGAAGTAGCCCTGGCGCTCGACCAGGCAGATTCGGATTTCATTATCGTGCCACCCGGCGCGATGCTTGAACAACACCATTATTTGCGTTGAAATGAGTTGAGATGGCGGAAATCACCCTAATTTACGGCGAACAGATCAAGACGCTATCGGTTGAGCCCGGCAGCCTGGTTGGTGATGCGGTTGCTGCAAGCGGGCTGCCTCTGGAGCAGCCGTGTGCCGGGCGGGGTACCTGCGGTAAATGCAAGGTGCTTGCCGAGGCTGGCCTGGCTCCGCCGGATGAGGTTGAACGCGCTCATCTAACTTCAGGCGAGCTGGCCCTGGATAACCGCCTGGCCTGTCGGGCGAGGCTCGAAGGAGACGCACGAGTGGTTTTGGCGCCTCAAGTGGTCTATTCGAATAAAATTTTCCGTTCAAGTCACCGGTACAAGCGTGGTGGCACTCCGCTTGGCCTGGCAATTGACCTTGGGTCAACAACCGTTGCAGCTTTCTTGACCATGTTGGATGATGGCGAAGTTTGCATGGGCGGCGCCAGCTTGAATCAACAATCGGTCTTTGGCGCTGATGTCATCTCTCGCTTGGCAGCCGCCGCAAGCACACCTGAGAATGCCCTCCGGCTGCACCGTTTGGCCCTTGCTTCGATCAACCAGGCGATTGATTCGCTCAAACTTTCGGATCGCATCCGCGATCGGATTAAACAGGTGGTGATAGTCGGTAATGTTGCCATGCACCATCTGCTTGCTGGTTTACCGCTTGAATCAATTACTGCAGCGCCTTTCCAGCCATTTGACCGAAATTCGATTCGGGATGCCAACCTGCATATGGATGGTTTGTTTACAGATTCTATTCAAGTTAAATTACCTCCTTTGATTGGCGGTTTTGTCGGATCAGACGCCCTCGCCTGCCTGGCTTATTTCGGCTTTGATCGGGCTCAGGAGCCAATGGCCGCGATTGACCTGGGCACAAACGGCGAAGTGATGGTCACCGACGGTAAACGTATCCTGGCGGCTTCAACCGCGGCTGGACCAGCTTTTGAAGGCGTCTTCATCTCTTGTGGCACCCGGGCTGTGGACGGTGCAATTGTCAAGGCATCTCTGAGGGATGGGGAGTTGACTTTCGAAACAATCGCCAATCAAGCCCCGTTCGGTTTGACCGGTTCAGGTTTATTAAGCCTGGTTTTTGAGTTGGTGCAAGCAGGAGTAGTGGGTCCGAATGGCCGGATAGAAACCAATCCGCCTGTACTGAAAGGCCGGATTGGTCAGGACCGGCACGGTTCGCGGCGAATCGCCTTGACAGAAGATGGCAGGCTAGGACTGACCCAGTGGGATATTCGGGAATTGCAAAAAGCCAAAGGCGCTATTCGTGCCGCGATAGATATCCTCATGGCACGTTTGGGGCTTAAGCCACAGGATATGGGTAAAGTTTTCCTGACCGGGTCTTTTGGCGCACAGGTTGACTTGCAAGCGGTAATGGGCATCGGGATGATTCCACCCGTTCATCCTTCGAATGTTTATGCCATTGCCAATGGAGCTGGCCTGGGAGCGGCTAGCTTCTTGAGTGAAACGGGTTTTGAGCGCGCCGAAGCAATCGCAGCGCGCACCGAACAAGTAGATTTGGACCAAGAAGCTGAGTTTGTCACGCATTATGTGGGTGCGATGCAGTTATCTCCGGAAAATTTTAGTTTGAGACGTTCACAGCAGCAACCAGGCTTGTGAAATTTGGTATTATCATGCTAATTTTTACTAAAATTGGAATATTATCAACTCAAAATAGTGCTGAATGTCACTTGTCAGGAAAGTACTCTTTTGCTATATTCAATAGCATCAATTATTCTTTGATAATTTCAAGGCTATTACATGCGATTACTGGTTAATGTCAAAGTTCAGGCCAGACGCCATTTGATTATGGTGAGATGTTGCCTGGAAAAACCTGGTTTCTTGCTAAGGGTTGAGCAAGAAACCAGGTTTTTATTTAGATGGGTAAGACCTAAATTGGTCGTATAAACATTCTTCGGAATGAGTTTGAAAGATAAGGATGGTGAACATGAAGACAGTAACTTTTGACCTTCCAAATTTATTTGGAGACCATCACGTTGTTGAAGTACGACGGATCTTATTCGAGATTCCGGGTGTGCTGGACGTCTATGCCAGCAGCGCTTTTAGGATGGTCGAAGTGAGTTATGATCCCGCCCAGACTAATGATCTGGTCATCTCGATGAGATTAGATGATCATGGCTATCTAGGCGAATGGTCGATTCCAATGGAATCCAGCGCCTCTGCATACCTGGAGGATCGCTCGCGTTCCTATTTCCGTCATACAGCTGTGTATGAAACAACCAGGCAGGTGGTAAGTTTTTCCCAAAATGTGAATTATTCCGGCCGGCCGTTGTGGAATTGTCCTGGCATGGGTGTTATTAAGAATAAGATGGAGGATTAACCATGGCTACGAAAGGTAAACGTACAAACGAAGAACGGACTGCTGACCCAGCTGCCAATCAAATGCTGATCCGGGCCGAAGAGCTTGGCATCAGCACGGCATTTAGCCGGGCGGATGATATGGCCCCCTGCAATATTGGTGGTGCCGGGATGTGCTGTAAGTTGTGTGGCATGGGTCCATGCCGACTCACCAAGGATGGCCAAACCGGTGTCTGTGGGGCGACGATCGACACAATCCAAGCCCGCAACCTGATTCGCTCGATCGCGGCCGGGGCAGCCGCACACTCGGATCACGGTCGTGACATGGCTTTTACTTTGAAAGCAGTTGCGAATGGCCAGACGGAAGGATATGTCATCCGCGATCTCGCCAAGCTGCGCACGGTGGCTGCACGCTACGGCATTGCAATTGAAAAACGTACTCCCCACGAAATTGCCAATGACCTGGCGGATTTGTTCATCTCCCAATTTGGCCAGCAACGCGGGGAAATCGTTCCGGCAAAAAATGCACCTGCCAAGCGACAGCAGCTTTGGCGTGAACAAGGCGTCTGGCCGCGTGGTATCGATCGTGAAGTGGTTGAAGCTTTGCACCGCACCCACATAGGCGATGATCAAGAGCCTGCCCATATCCTGAGTCATGCTGTTCGAACTGCCCTTGCCGATGGATGGGGCGGCAGTATGATCGCAACCGACATTTCCGATATCTTGTTCGGTACGCCGGCGCCGATTTTGGGCCAGGCCAACCTGGGCGTTTTGAAGGATGATATGGTCAATGTCGTTTTACATGGCCATGAACCAACCCTCAGCCAGATGATCGTGGCCGCCTCGCAAGATCCAGACATCATCGAATATGCCCACAAAGCCGGTGCGAATGGAATCAACCTGTCAGGTATCTGCTGCACAGCCAACGAGATCTTAATGCGACAGGGCATCCCAGCAGCCGGGAATTTCTTGCATCAGGAGCTCTCAATCCTGACCGGCGCTGTAGAAGCCATGGTCGTCGATGTTCAATGCATCATGCAAGCGCTGGTCAACCTGGCAGAGAACTTCCATACCCTGGTGATCACCACTTCTCCAAAAGTCAGGATTAAAGGCGCAGTCCATATTGAATTTGATGAGCATCACGCGCTGACAACCGCTCGCCACATCTTGAAGACGGCGATCGACAACTACAAGAACCGGGGAAAGACCTTCATCCCGCAGGTAAAGGAAAACCTGGTCCCTGGCTTTTCTCACGAATACATTAACTACATGCTAGGCGGTTCTTACCGCGCCTCCTTCCGCCCCTTGAACGATGCGATTATGAGTGGACGCATCCGGGGTGTAGCAGCGATCGTCGGTTGCAATAACCCGCGCAGCCAACAGGATTACCTGCATACCTATGTAACCCAGGAACTGCTCAAGCAAGATGTTCTGGTGGTCGAAACTGGTTGTGGCGCGATTGCCAGCGCGAAGCTGGGACTGCTCCTTGGTGAAGCTGGCCTTGATAAAGTCGGTCCTGGGTTGAAAGAGATCTGCGAAACGGTTGGTATCCCGCCTGTTCTGCATATGGGCTCTTGTGTCGATAATACCCGCATCCTGACGGTTCTCACTCAGATGGTCGAAGATGGCGGCCTGGGGGATGATATTGACCAGGTCCCGGCGGTCGGTCTGGCGCCCGAATGGATGAGCGAGAAGGCCCTGGCAATTGGAACCTACTGTGTGGCGTCTGGAGCTTATGTAATGTTTGGCGGCCATTCACCAGTTGGTGGTATGCCAGATCGGGTGATTGAGAGCGACGCTGTCTCCGAATACATAAGCAGTGGTTGGGAGAAGATTTATGGCGGAAAGCTAGAATTCATTGATAGCCCAGACGAAATGATCCGCCGGACACTCGACCATATCGATAAAAAACGAGCTAACCTTGGCCTGGCAGCTTATGACCCGCAGCAATTTGGCAAGAGCGGCGATAAGCGAATGTTGGAGCTGGAAACCCTTCCATTTGAACTCCGCCGAGAACAAATTAACGGTACTGCGGCAGATTAGGAGC
>JAYRWF010000217.1:0-2827 GCA_041918195.1 Anaerolineales bacterium | reverse complement strand
TGAGCGGCAGCTACGCCAGACTGAGGCGATCATTAACTCGATGACCAACCAGGAACGCCGCCATCCGGACGTCTTGAACGCCTCCCGGCGGCGCAGAATTGCGCGCGGCTCGGGTACTGATGTCCAGGATGTCAATCGTTTGTTAAAGCAGTTTCGGGAGGCTCAGAAACTGTTCAAAACTCTTAAGAAATCTGGCACGCGCGGGCTGCCGCGCTTGTTTGGATAATTTATTGGCGAAACAACCTGTTCAGGCTTTTCGCAACGACAAAAGAAGGAGATAGAGTTTATGGTTCGTATTCGTTTACGCCGCGTTGGCGGCAAAGGTCAGCCCAGCTACCGGATCGTGGCAGCCGAAAAGGAATCGCCGCGCGATGGTCGTTTCCTCGAAATCTTGGGATTCTACAATCCGCGTACTCAGCCGGCAACCATTGATTTGCAAGAAGACCGCGTTTATGAATGGATGAGTAAAGGCGCTCAGCCGAGCGAATCCGTAGCGCAGATCTTCAAGGCGGCTGGCGTCCTCGATCGCTTCGAGCGCTTCAAAAAGGGCGAGCCGGTTGAAACGCTGGTTGCCGAGGCCAAGTCGGCTGCGGCAGTCCGTAATATCAACCCCAAGACCACCCAGGCTGCTAAGTAAGGCTACATACCGTGAAAACGCTGATCGAGTACATAGCCACCTCGTTGGTCGATGCCCCTACCGAAGTCAGCGTTGCCCAGGAACGTTATGGGTCGCAGATGGTCCTCAAATTGAGGGTCGCCAAGGAAGATATGGGCAGGATTATCGGTAAGAGTGGGCGAGTGGCCAATGCGATGCGCGTCCTGTTGCGAGTAGCTGCCGCGCAAGACGGAAAGCGGGTCGTACTGGATATCGTTGAACCGCAATGACTGATCTCGCTCCCGCCGGGGAGAATTCCCCTCAGGACGAAACGCCTACAGGCTCGCCGCTCGAAGGCGAGCCTGTATTTCTGGCTGTTGGCAAGCTGCGCCGGCCGCATGGGGTGCGCGGGGAAATTGTATTGGATGTATACACCGATTTTCCCGAGCGCCTGCGTCCGGGTGTAGTGCTATATATTGGCGACGAGCACTGCCCAGAAAAGATACGTACTTGCCGGCCGAATGGCGCCAGCCTGCTGATCAGCTTTACCGGCCGTACTGATCCGGAAAGCGCCGGTGAGTTGCGTAACCAACTGGCTTGTGTGCGCGCTGACGATCGCCCGCCGCTGCCCGAGGGTGAATATTATCATCACCAGTTGCTCGGGCTACAGGTCGTGGATGAAACTGGGCGTCGATTGGGAATGTTGGTCGAAATTCTCAGCTCTCCTGCCAATGATGTTTATTGCATTCAACCTGAAGCAGGAAAAGAGATCCTAATCCCGGCCTTGAAATCCGTGATCTTGGAAGTCGATTTGAACCAGGGGCAGATGCGGGTGCACTTGCTACCTGGATTACTTCCTGAATAAGCGTTTAACCGTGGACGCGGCGAACCTGGAAGAAAAGCGTTATTGGGTAGGATTTAACCTGGTCAAAGGCATCGGGGCGGCACGTATGCGCCTGCTTTTGGATGCTTTTGGCGATGCGCGCAGCGCCTGGCAGGCGCCAGCCGACCAGCTCATGGCTGTTGGCTTGGGTCCTAAGCTGGTCGAGACTTTCGTTAAACTCCGTGCCAATGTTTCTCTAGATGCCGTTTGGGAAAGGATTGTTGCCCAGGGGATTCAGGTTTTCACCTGGCAAGATGAAGCCTATCCGGCCCGACTGGCAGAAATTCCCCAACCCCCGCCAGTAATTTATGCTCGTGGTACGCTGCTATCCGAAGATGCCTGGGCGGTTGCGGTGGTCGGTACCCGCCGGGTGACTTCTTATGGCCGCCAGGTGGCTGAAGAAATCGCCACCAGCCTGGCGCGCAGCGGGATTACGGTGGTTAGCGGGCTGGCGCGTGGCGTGGATGCGGTGGCGCATCAGGCTGCCCTGCAGACTGGTGGGCGTAGCCTGGCTGTCTTGGGTTGTGGTGTTGACCGGATTTATCCGCCCGAAAACCGCCGCCTGGCAGAGCAGTTGATCGAGCATGGCGCTTTGATCAGCGACTACGCTCCTGGGACCGCGCCTGATTCGGCCAATTTTCCACCCCGAAACCGGATTATTTCCGGCCTGGTCAAGGCAGTTATTGTGGTTGAGGCCGGAAAAACCAGTGGGGCGTTAATCACAGCCGCATTTGCGGCTGAGCAGGGCCGGGAAGTATTCGCTGTGCCTGGCAGCATCTATGCTCCTCAGTCGGTGGGGACGAATCTGTTGCTCCAGCAAGGGGCACGCCCATATCTAAACTGCCAGGATGTTCTGGCTGTGCTCAATTTGGCCCAGGTGACCGAACAGCGGAACCTGCGGGCCTCGATTCCTGCAGATCCAGTCGAAGCTCGCTTATATACTACTCTAAGCCTTGAGCCGTTGCACATTGATGAGATTCGCCGCCAGGCTGATCTGCCGATTGAGAAAGTCTCCGCTGCCCTGGTGATGATGGAACTGAAAGGCCTAGTGCGCCAGGTCGGTGGCATGCAGTATATCGCCGTACGCGAGGCCAGCGAGCCTTATGAGATCGAGTGAGGCATACCATGCTTGACCATTACTATGCTGTGATCATGGCTGGCGGGGGAGGAACACGCTTATGGCCGCTTTCTCGACAATCTCGTCCAAAGCAACTGCTGGCCTTATTTGACGAGCGAAGCATGTTCCAGACTTCGGTTGACCGGATCCTGGAGGTCTTTCCTCCAGATCGAATCTTTGTGGTAACAATCCAGTCTCAGGCCAGCGCGTTGCAGGCTTCTTACCCTACGAT
>JAYRWF010000216.1:0-10937 GCA_041918195.1 Anaerolineales bacterium | reverse complement strand
CACGCCAAACCAGCCGCCAGACCCGTCCCGAGCAGCGCCAACCAGGCCCCCCGGCTGCTGGTCATCAGCAGCCCGCCCAGCACCACCAGGGTCAGCCCCGCCGCTGCCAGTGCCCACAGCCTCTCCTTGCGCCCCCAGGCTTCCCACGCCAGGGCGATCCCAATCGGCACGCCAATCAGCAGCGTACCGGCTGCCACGTTCGGGTGGATCTCCGGCCCGGGCAAGGCCGGGACCAGGCGGTTGATCGCCAGGCCCAGCCGGGTGATCAGCGCCAGCTTGCCAGGTTGGGCGGCGAAATCGTTCGCCGCCGGCCAGTACAGCGCCAGGCCAGCCGCCAGCAATAGCAATCCCGCCGCCGGCCAGCGCAGCTTGCGCTCCGGCAGCGCCACCACCGCATAAAACAGCACCCCGGCGGCCAGCAGGCGAGTGTACTGCAGAATCGCCGCCGGCCGGTCATATGCAATCCAGACCGCCGCTGCGCCGCTCGCCAGGGCCAGGGCCCAGGCCAGCTCCAGCCCCGTCCACGCCGGCCTGCGACGGCTGATGACTTGCAGCGCCAAAGCCGCCAGCAGCGCCGCCAGGCCCACATAAACCATCGGGGTCAGCGTTTCGGTGGTCGTCAAGACCGCCAGCCCGAACAAGATCAGGATCCAGGATAATGTCTCAAGCATTCGTTTGGTCATCGTTTTCTTCTCGGTTCGCTACCGCTAAATTTTACCGCGCTCCGCCCTTCCGACATTCCGCCAGAAGATGGAGAAGTTAGCATGCAGGGGTCAGATTGGGGGAGACCCGCGGGCGGATCAGCAATGCTGGCCGGTGGTTGTCCCCCAATTACTGGCTCGCGAGGATGGATCTCCAGATAAGGATCCAGGATAAGCGCATTAACCTTATTATAAGCAGCGGCTCTTGGCTCGCCATAACATTTTTATAAAACCGGGCCGCCCCGGCTGCAGAAAACCAAACATTATTGATAACTTTTGACTATTAAACAACTTTTCGTTCAGTATATCCGAATTATACGCTATATTTGGTAAAAATGAACACCCTCCAAAAATCAAAAAAGCGACGGTCGTAGCCGTCGCCTTCAATACCTGGTTTTCGGAAAGTCATACCTGGCGGATTATGGCGCCCGGAAGTTAATCGCCCAGATCCCCGAGCCTGCCTGCCGATGGGTCTTCATCTCATACCAGCTCAGCGAGTCAACTGTCTCGTAAGCCAAGCTAGCTGGGGTGACAATCTCGACCCACGTCTGACCAGGCTTGAGCGGGAATGGATTCCCAGAGGCGTCGATAAAGCGAATCGGGCGCAGTTGGCCGGTCTGCTTTTCGTAATCACCGTTAGCGGTAGTCCAGAAAATTTGGTACACCTGGCCGTCGCGGAAGAGCAGCGCCGGGGCGCGATCGATATAGTTCAGATCCAGGTCAAAGATCGTATCCGAGATGCGCTCGTGATTGGCAAACAGGATCACCACATTTTCAAAGGTCAGCGGCTGGCCATTCAAACGATCCGCCGCCATCACAAACGTCTCGGCGTCGGCATTGTCCTGGAACCGGTTGTAAGCCTCGGAAGCCGGATCGTAGCGCCAGAAGACCTGGTTGTAGAAGCTAAACGGCAGCCAGGCAGTCTGACCAACCTTGCCGCCAGACGGAGCCCGGGCTTCGAACTTCAGCCCGGTCAGCCCGGCCGGATCCAGCTTGCGGGCATTGGCCTGGGCCAGCTCCTCCAGCCGGGTGACCGGGATCATCGCGCTGTTGACATCGTTCTGGTCGCTGCCATAAATATTGGTGTACTGGGTCAAGTTGTCCAGCACACCTTTGTAGCCGCCGGCCATTACCAGGAAGCCATTGTACAGCTTGCGGATTTTCTCGTAGGACAGGCGCCCAGAGCGGATCGGGCCAATCGAGGCAGCCTGGTCAGCCGCCGGCTGGTTTCCAGGCGCGCTGGTCGCCGTCTGTGGATAGTCGCCATAGAATACGGCCAGGAAGCGCGTCATTCCTTCGCCAATATAGGTTTCAAACACCAGCGAAGCATACGACAGGCCGGCCTGCGGACGGGTGGAGGTCGGAAAATTCGAGATCGAAACCAGCGCCGGAGGTAGCTCCAATAAAGCAGGGTCGGCAACAGGTAAACCCGTCAGGGGATTGGTCGCCGAGCTGGCGCTGACCGGCAGGACCGCCAGCAACAGAGCGGGGATCAAGATCAACAGAACAAGTTTACGGCTCATTTTTTCTCCTTTACCACTTGTAAAATGCTTTCCCCCATTAATTCTGCGTAAAGAAGAGTATAGCATATGTTTTATCTTTTTGCAAGAAAAAACACCTAAACATTTTTTATTGTTTAGGTGTTTTTCGGAGTCAAGTGATCTTGTTAAGCTGCTTTAACGATCGTGAAGGTGACCCGCTCGCCGTCGAATTCCGCCTCGGCGGTAGCGCCGCCATCCGGCTTGCCTGCCAGCCACTCGATCGTCAGGGTCTCGCCCAGCACGTAACCCTGCTGCTTGTGGATGGCAGCTTCGAGCGCCGGGCTGGCCTGCAGGTACAGGCGTATCCGGTCGGAGATATCGAACTCAGCCTGCTTGCGCAAATCCTGCACTCGGCGAACAAATTCACGCGCCAGGCCTTCCTCAACCAGCTCTGGGGTCAACTCGGTGTGCAGCGCCGCCAGGTAAGCCCCTTCGCTCGCCACCACCAGCCCCTGGCGCGCTTCCGCCCGCACTTCAACCTCATCCGGCTGTATCTCCAACGCGATCCCTTCCACGCTGGCTCGCACGCTGGCCCCGCTGAGCAGCGCCGGCCCGGCTGTGCTCGCGTCCAGCGCCAGGATCGCCTGGCTGACCTTCGGGAACAGGCCTTTATACTTCTGGCCAAGCTGCTTGGGCAGCGGCTTCAAATTATAAGAGACTGCCTCCCCGGCCGAGCCCAACAGGCTGACCTTCTTCACATTCAGTTCATCCATCAGCAGACCGGCATAAGCCTGGAGCGCTTGCGCTTCATCCGGGTTGGATACCGAAAAAGCCACTTCGGCCAACGGCTGGCGGACTTTGATCTGCGCCTGGTTGCGGGCAGCATGCCCGAGCGAGGCCAGTTTCATCGCCAGCTCCATATCCCGGTTCAGGCGCTCATCGATCGCCGCCGGATCGTAAGCCGGCCAGTCGGCCAGGTGGACCGACTCCGCCGCGCCGGGATCCACCGAGCGGGCCAGGTTCTGGTACAGCTCTTCCGCCAGGAAGGGCATCGTCGGAGCCAACAGCTTGCTCAGCGTGAGCAGCACTTCATAAAGCGTCGCATAAGCCGACTGCTTGTCTGCGTCAGCGCCCGATTTCCAGAAGCGCCGCCGCGAGCGCCGCAAATACCATTTGGACAAGTTGTCTACGAAGACCTGCAGCGGGCGGGTAGCGCCGGTCACGTCATAAGCTTCCAACGCGGCAGTCACATCCCGCACCAGGCTGTGCAGCTCGGAGCGCAGCCAGCGATCCAGCGCTGCGCCTTCATCCAGGTCGTTTGCTTCCCCGGCAACCTGCCTTGCTGGCGCCCAGCGGTCCAGGTTGGCGTAGGTCACAAAGAACGAGTACACGTTCCAAAGCGTCAGGGTGAAGTTGCGCACCACTTCGCCCACCAGGTCGACCGAAAAACGTCGCTCCTGTCCAGGCGGGCTGGCCGTGTACAGGTACCAGCGGAAGGCGTCCGCTCCATGGGCGTTCAGTACGTCCCACGGATCGACGATATTGCCGCGCGATTTCGACATCTTATAGCCATCCGAGTCCAGGATCAGGCCGAGGCAGATCACATTCTTGAAGGTCTCGCTCTCGAACAACATTGTCCCGATCGCGTGCAGCGAATAGAACCAGCCGCGCGTCTGGTCCACCGCCTCGCAAATGTAGTCAGCCGGGTACTGGCGCTGGAACATAGCCACATTCTCGAACGGGTAATGCCACTGGGCGTAGGGCATCGCACCCGAATCAAACCAGACGTCAATCAATTCGGGTACCCGCCGCGCCGGACTGTTGCACATCGGGCAGGCAAATTCCACATCATCAACATACGGCCGATGTAGATCCAGATCGCTCAAATCCCGCCCGGCCAGCTCAGATAGCTCCGCGCGTGAGCCGACCGCCAGTTGGTTGCCGCAAGCGCTGCACTGCCAGACCGGCAGCGGCGTGCCCCAATAGCGTTCCCGCCCCAGCGCCCAGTCGATGTTATTCTCCAGCCAATTGCCGAAGCGACCGTTCTTGATGTGCTCCGGTACCCAGTTAATTTTTTGATTCAGTGCTACCAGCTGGTCGCGGTACTGGCTGGTGCGGATGTACCAGGTCCGCCGGGCATAGTACAGCAGTGGCGTATCGCAGCGCCAACAGAAGGGATAGGTGTGCTGGTAACGTCCGGAGCGGAAGAGCAGACCGCGCCGTTCCAGGTCCTCGGTGATGAACGGGTCGGCATCTTTAACAAACTGACCGCTCCACGGCCGGATCTCGGGCAGAAATCCGCCATCATCGCCGACCGTCATTAGCACCGGCAGGTTGTAATGCTGGGCAGCGAGCATGTCCTCGGCGCCAAAGGCCGGCGCAGTATGCACCAGGCCGGTGCCGTCCTCGGTCGTCACGTACTCTTCCAGGACGACGTAATAAGCTGGCTTGTCGGGCGGCATAAAGGTAAATAGCGGCTGGTATTTCTTACCTTTCAGCTTCTTCCCTTTGTAGCAGTCCACTACCTTCACTGGCTCGTCGCCGAACACTTTTTCGACCAGCGCCTCAGCCAGGATCAGCTTTTCCGAGCCGCCTTCCGGCAATTCACGCTCAACTATAACGTAATCTACCTCCGGATGAGCCGCCACTGCCACATTGCCCGGCAGCGTCCAGGGCGTCGTCGTCCAGACCAATAGAGAAATCCCCGGCGTATCCACCAACGGCAGGCGCACGAAAACCGACGGGTCTTCAGCCTCGCGATAACCCAGCGCCACTTCATGATCCGAAAGCGGCGTCCCACAGCGCGGGCAATAAGGCACGACCTTATAGCCCTGGTAGAGCAAGCTCTTGTCCCACAGGCTCTTTAAGATCCACCAGACCGACTCAATGTACTCATTATGATAGGTGACATAAGCCGTACTCAGGTCCACCCAGTATCCCAGCCGGTCCGTAAAGCGCTCCCATTCCTGGATGTATTCAAAAGCCGACTGGCGGCACAACTCGTTGAAGCGGGCGATGCCAAAGGCCTCAATCTGCGATTTATTGGTGAAACCGAGCTGCTTCTCGACGCCGATCTCCACCGGCAGGCCGTGGGTATCCCAGCCGCCGCGCCGGCTGACATGGTAACCGCGCATGACTTTATAGCGTGGAAATACATCCTTGAAGGCACGCGCCAGGGCATGATGAACGCCCGGCTTACCGTTCGCGGTAGGAGGCCCTTCATAAAAGACATAATCTTGGGCGCCCTGGCGCTGCGCACTGCTCTTCTCAAAGACATGGCGCGACTTCCAAAAACGCAGCACACCTTCTTCAAGCAGCGTGGGGTTGAGTTTACTGTTGACCGGTTTGAACATGCTTCTCCTCAACTTTCGACATAATAACAAAAACTCCCGTCCCGGTCAGGGACGAGAGCGAATAACTCCCGCGGTACCACCCTGGTTTTTGCTGGATAGCAAACACCTCATCAGGCACAAGCATGCCCCGGCTTTTCTAACGGGGGCCTTTCCCCGGCTTTCTTACTGGATGGATCCTGCCCATTGTTCAGATTGCTGCTCCGGAAGGATTTTCAACCGGCGACGCCTGTCCTGGCTCACACCTGTTCCAGGTTCTCTGTCAGGCCGCACCTGGCCTACTCGTTTCCATCAACGCATTTTAATTTATAACGTACGAAATCGAATTATGCCACGAATATTGAGCCGCGTAAAGGGATTTTCATTTTCAGAGCGCGGTCACTTCACGCTGCAGTAGTCCCTTGACCAACATCAGCACCAGGAAAGAAAACAGGACCAGGATCACCGACAGAGTCAGGGCGATATTCAGGTCCAGTTCAAAGCCCAGGTAGATCGCCAGCGGCATGGTTTGCGTCCGCCCTGGGAAGTTCCCGGCAAAAATGATCGTCGCCCCAAACTCGCCCATCGCTCGCGCCCAGGTCATCACACTCCCACCCAGCAAGGCTGTCCAGGATAAGGGAATGATTACGTAACGAAAGACCTGCCAGGGATTGGCACCATCCAGCCCGGCTGCCTGCTCCAGCTCCCAATCAATTGCAACAAACCCAATCCGGGCGGCTTTGACGTAAAACGGGGCGGCGATAAAGATTTGCGCCATGATTACCGCCGCAGTGCTAAAAGCAATGCTGATTCCCAGGTCAGTCAACAAGCCACCGAACAAGCCCCGCCGACCGAATGCTACCAGCAGCGCCACGCCTGCCACTGCCGGCGGCAAGACAATCGGTAAATCAATCAAGGTGTCAATCAAACGCTGGTAGCGAAACGCTCGCCTCGCCAGGGCATAAGCCAACGGCGTACCAAACAGAATCGTAATCAGGGTTGCCGCCAGGCTGGTGCCCACACTCAGCCCAATCGCCTGCAACACCTGCGGCTGTTGCAGATTGCGCAGCAACTGGGCCGGCGAAACTCGCAAGAACAGTGCCAGCAGCGGCAGGCTGATAAATGCCAGGATTGGCAGGCTGAACAGTTGGAGCCAAATATCTCGGCGCAGCCGCCTGCCCGGCGGCTGCTCATCATATGCAGTCATGCCAGGCTTCTACTCGCTACTGAACCATCTTAAACCCATAACGGGCCAGAATCTCTTGTCCCGCCTGGGAAAGCGCCATCTCAATAAACGATGCAGCCAGCGCCGCTTGCGAGCTATCCTGAACCGGCGCAATCGCGTACAACGCGTCAATATTCAGCGCAGACGAAATTTCCATCACCCCCACATCCATACCTTGCGCTGTGGATAGGTCGCTGGCGTACACAATCCCGGCATCCGCTTCCCCCAGCGCAACTTTGGTCAGCACCGAGCGAATATTTTCCTCGTAGGAAACGACGTTCTTCAGGACATTCGCCTTGAACGTCTCCCCATACTCGGGCAGATTCGAGGCCTTATCCAGGAATTCCAGGCTGTATTGCCCGGCCGGGACGGCCGGATCAGCCAGGACCAGTTTTAACCCTTCGCGTTCCAGGTCTTTGAGTTGGTACAGTTTGCCAGGGTTAAATTTGGCAAAGATCACCACCAGCTTATTCCCACACAGCGCCCGGACCTGATCAGCCGACACCCGCCCGACCCCGATAACAGCATCCATCTGAGCCTGGTTGGCGCTGGCAAATACATCCGCCGGGGCATCCTGGCCAAGCTGCTGGGCAAGCTGCTGCGAGCCGGCAAAGTTAAAGCTCAGCTTGAGGCCTGGATTCTGTTCTTCGAATAGCTTCCCTAACTCAGTGAAAGCCTCAGTCAGCGAGGCAGCCGCAAAAACGCTCAAAGTCTTTCCATTGTCAACCGCGGCGTTTGTAGGCGTTTTCCCCTGAACCGCGGGCGTCGTAACAGCCGCCGGTTCCCCAGATGGGGCAGGTTGTGTACAGGACGCCAGAAGGAGTGCTATGCACAGGAATGCGCTGAGTAAGCCCGGGATACGTTTGATCATCAATATGCTCCTGCCCGGACTCAAAGCCGTCCGGTAATAGTATCTGTGTTGCTGCTAATAATTCTGGACGGCTGCCTGGAGCTGATCGAAAGACGCCATCCACGAAATCCGCTTCAAGAACTCGGCCAATGAGTTGCTGTGCGCCCGCAGGTCGCGCACCGCTTTACCGACCGGATCCTGCCCTGCCGCGCCTCCACCCGGCTGGTCAGCGTAAGCCCCATGAAAGGCAAACCAGGCCTGGTTCAGCTTGCGAATATGATAACCATTATCCCAGAAGAACCGCCGTCGCGCTTCCATGTACTGTTCAGCTTGTTCAATCTGACCATCTACTAGCAGACGATCCACCTCTACCCGCGTGATTCCCATCTCCTCATAGAAGTTGAATGGCGCAGGTCCGGCCGGATCTTGTGGAGCAGCCGGCGCGGGTTCGACCGGCTCTTGTGGAGCGGCCGGCTCAGCTTCATCCTCTGGCGGCAGCAACTCGGGATAGTATTTTTCGATCACAGCGATGCCGATTTCTACACCAGCGATTGAGGCAGTCGTTTCATTCATGGTCCGCAGCTCAACCGAGCTCATATAATTCAGCCCTAAGGGGCGAAGCATCAAGAAATTATGCACCCATTCATGCGCAATCACTTCACTCAACCAGTTCAGATCGATAGTCTCGCGAACCATCGTTGGATACACCCCGACCCCGCCGATCCCAACCACCACCGCCGAAACCCCGAATGCTTGCTCTACCTGCTCCTCAAGGTCTACATGTTGGTCCACAGTTAGCTCGGGTAATAATGAAATGTGCGCATCTTGCCGGATGACATCCCGTGGGCTGGCAATCAGCGCCCAAGGCAAAGTCGTGGCATGGTAAAGCACGGGGGGGATGGGCTGCCCCCCCAACGTCAGGCCCATGTCACCCACGACATCGCTCACCTGGTCTTGCAAGATCGCTTCCGCCAGAAGTGCAATCTGATCGCGTTGGCCACGCAGCGCATCCAGTTGCTCACGCAGCTCACTTGAAGCGGCCTGTGGGTCGGTGATGTTCGGATCCGCATAAATATCGTTCACCTGCGCTTCAACGACCCAAATCTCCCACACCAGGTCCAGGTAATCGATCACTACCTGGCGGCGCGGTTCAGCCTCCAGGTAATTTTCACTGCCCAGCGCCATCTGGCCGGCTTTCTTCACCCAGGCTTCTACGGTCCATTCGATAAAATTGAACTCTTTGTCGCGGGTAAAAACTCGCACGCTCTCAGCCAACTCATCCGAGCTCTCCCCGCCAGTGCCCAACAGCATACTGCTCAGGACAAGCAAAGCCAATAAGGTCAACAAACGCTTGAAAAGCAATAACAATCGTCTCATACTCAAGCTGATTGTATCACGCCCGTTGACTGCATCGATTGAATCCGAAAGCGCCGCTCATGCTATAATGCAGTGGACAGCAGCGTTTTTAATTCAACTTCAGGACAGGGTATGAATTTCTTAATCACCGGCGCGGCCGGCTTTCTGGGCTCGAATCTGGCCAATCATTTATCGCGTGAGGGCCACCAGGTGCGTGGCCTGGATGATCTCTCCGCCGGGGATCCCCAGGCGCTTTTCCCCGATGTATTGTTTACGCGCGGCGACGTCAACGACCGTCCCAAGCTGTGGACTCTGCTCCAGGATGTTGACTGCGTTTACCACCTGGCAGCGCGTGTCCTGGTGCCCGAATCAATCCTTTATCCCCGCGAATACAATGCCGTGAACGTCGGTGGCACCGTCAGCCTGATGGAAGCCATGCGCGATGTCGGCGTCCGGCGGGTCGTCTTCATCTCATCAGGCGCTGTGTATGGCAACCAGGCTGCCCAGCCGCTGCGTGAAAGCGCCGCCCCGCTCCCACGTTCGCCATATGCCGTTTCCAAGCTGGCAGCTGAATATTACGTTCGCACCATTGGCGATCTGTGGGGTATTGAAACCGTCTCTCTACGAGTATTCAACGCTTATGGTCCCGGCCAGCACTTGCCGGCCTCGCACCCACCAGTTATCCCGAATTTCCTTCGCCAGGCCACGCGCGGCGGGACTGTTGTAATCCATGGCGATGGCTCCCAAACCCGCGATTATGTATACCTGGATGATGTGATTAGCGCGATGATCGCCGCCGCGACTGCCCCGGGCGTCAACCATCTGGTCATTAACGTTGGCAGTGGCACGGAAACCAGCTTGCGCGAGCTGGTTCGCCTGGTTATGGACGTCACCGGCGTGAATATTGAGGTGATCGCCAACCCGCGCACCGACGCTGGCGTCTCACGCATGTGCGCCGATATTAGCCTGGCACGCGATAAACTCGGTTACCAGCCGCGCATTGGCCTGGCCGAAGGACTGCGCCTGACGCTTGAGCGCGATGCCCGCTTCCGCCGCGACCAACCCACCCGTCCAATTAATCGACCCTGAGCGAGCCTCGGAGGTACTTATGCCTGTTACTGCGGTCATCGGTTCCCAATGGGGGGACGAAGCCAAAGGCAAGCTGGTTGACGTGCTCTGCCAGCAAGCGGATATCGTCGCCCGCTTTAACGGCGGCGATAATGCCGGCCACACGGTCATCAACCAATACGGCACTTTTAAGCTCCGCCTGACCCCGAACGGCTTTTATAATCCCCAGACAATCTGTGCCATTGGCCCCGGCGTGGTCTTAAACCTGGCGACGCTCTTGGCCGAGCTGGAGATGATCGAGAAAAGCGGGATTGAGTTGAGCAGCCGCCTGTGGCTCTCGCCGCGTTGTCACCTGATCATGCCCTATCACCCGATACTCGAGTCAATTTACGAGGAAGCCAAGGGCAGCGGTCGTACCGGCACTACCCGCCGCGGCATTGGCCCGGTTTATGCTGACATGGTCAGCTATAACGGCCTGCGCCTGGCCGACCTGGCCAACGAGGCCGTGTTTAGCGAAAAGCTGCGCGTCCAACTCACGGTAAAGAATAAGATTTTTGAAGCCTTTGGGATGCAATCGCTGGATTACGAAACCGTCCGGAGCGAGAAGCTTGAGCAGTATGCCCGAGTACAGGCGATGGTGCGAGAACCGTTTGGCCTGCTCCAAAACGCCTTACAACAAAGCAAATCAGTCCTGCTGGAAGGCGCCCAGGCCTCCTTACTCGATAACACCTGGGGTACCTACCCCTTCGTCACCGCCTCCAACACCCTGGCGGGCGGCTCGGCCGCAGGGCTGGGCCTGGCGCCGCGTTGGCTGGAGCGGGTGATCGGCGTGGCCAAGGCCTACACGACCCGCGTTGGCGCTGGCCCGATGCCGACAGAGCTGTTTGACGAAGCCGGCCAGATCCTGCTCCAGGAAGGCCAGGAATT
>JAYRWF010000215.1:0-2686 GCA_041918195.1 Anaerolineales bacterium | reverse complement strand
GTCCACACGCACCGTTGGACTGGCCATTCATAATGGCCACCAGGTAAGGGGCGAGTTCTCCTGGATCAGCCTGGATTACCATACCGTAGAACTGGCGCCAGCGGTTGCTGATCTGCTGGCAAAGATCAAGTTAAAACCTGCCGAGCTGGGCGCCCTGGCAGTAGCTTTAGGGCCTGGCTCCTTTACCGGGCTGCGAATTGGCCTGGCGTTGGCTAAAGGACTGGCGCTGGCTCAGGATATCCCCTTGATCGGTATCCCAACCCTGGATATCCTGGCCGCCGGGCAGCCAATCCTGTCCACGCCCCTGGTAGCCGTATTGCAAGCCGGGCGCGGGAGGCTGGCAGTTGCTTGGTACCAGGCGATCGAAGAGGAATGGAAACCCACTACCCAGGTAGAAATCCTTACCCCTCAGGAACTATCTGAGCGTATCCAATCCCCGACCTGGGTATGCGGCGAATTCACGGAGGAAGAACGCCGCCTGCTCAGCCGGAAAAGAAAAAACGTCCTGCTGGCTTCGCCTGCGCTGAGCTTGCGGAGACCCGCTTTCCTGGCCGAATTAGGCTGGAAACGCTGGCAAGCCGGCCAGGTTGATGACCCGGCCTCCCTGGCGCCAATTTATCTGCATTATAACGATCCCATACCGGGCTAGAAACCAGGATATCAGGCATGCAATCGGCAAGCCATGGCGGCAATCATCCAGAAGGGATCAATCCAATCCACTCCGGTCTCAAATCGGAGCCAGGAATAACCATCCGGCGCATGTGTCAGGCGGACCTGGAACAAGTCCAGGAAATTGACCGGCTCTCGTTCAGCCTCCCCTGGCCAGCCAAGGCTTACGCCTATGAGTTGAACGGGAATCCGAATTCGCTACAATGGGTTGCAGAATGGCATGCCGAATCACTGGACCAACCTGCTCAGGTGGTCGGCCTGATCGTCCTCTGGATGATCCTGGATGAAGCGCATATTGCTACGATTGCTGTACGGCCAGAATTCCGAGCTCGTAGTATTGCCCAACAACTGCTAGCTGCAGCGCTTCCAGAAGCAGCCAGGCGCGGAGCTATTCAAGCTACGCTCGAAGTTCGCGAAAGCAACCTGGCAGCACGAAAGCTGTATCAGCGCTTCGGCTTCAAATTGGTTGGGGAACGGCCGCGTTATTACAAAGATAACAATGAAAATGCCCTGATCATGACTCTGCCTGATCTCGGAAAGGAATATCTTTCCTGGCTTGAAAACCAGGGCTGGAAAAAAGATCCTAATCCAACTCGGGAGGCGCTATGAACTCCGATCCCACCGGCTCCAACCCAAAAGCAAGCGCTAGCGGAGAACTTCTAAAGCTGGTAGCCCAGGAAGTTTCCAACTGCACCCGCTGCAACCTGCACTATTCACGGAAGCTGGCTGTCCCCGGAGAGGGACCCGCCAATGCAGCGATAATGTTCATCGGCGAGGGACCCGGTTTCCATGAAAACGAACAAGGCCTGCCTTTTGTCGGCGCGGCCGGGAAGTTTCTGGAGGAATTGCTAGCCAGCATCAAGCTAAAAAGAACCGACGTCTTTATCGGAAATGTGGTGAAATGCCGGCCCCCAGGCAACCGCGACCCGCTGCCCGATGAACTATTCGCCTGCCGGGAATACCTTGAGCGCCAGATTCAGGCGATCAATCCGAAAGTGATCGTCACCCTGGGGCGCTACTCGATGGCCCATTTTCTGCCGAATGCCAGGATCAGTGAAATCCATGGACAGGCCACTATAGTAAAAGGCCGCCTGATCGTTGCCATGTATCACCCGGCAGCCGCGCTGCACCAAAAATCTCTCAAATCAACCATTGAAGAAGACTTCAAGCGCTTGCCCGAATTAATGGCAAAACAACGCGAACTGAAAGAAAACCAGCCGGCCGAAATTGCTGAACCCAAGCCGGCCTATGAACAACCTGAGCTGTTTCCGACGGAAAAGAAAGAACCCAAGCAGCTCAACTTATTCTAAACAAGAAAGCAAAGACCTCCAATGAGCGAAATGATCAAACAAAACCTGTTACAGCATCTCCAAGACCATACCGCGCGCGTGGCAGTGCTCGGGCTGGGTTATGTCGGTTTACCGTTAGCGGTTGTGTTTGCTGAGGCAGGATACCATGTCACCGGAATAGACCCGGACCAACGCAAAGTCACCAGCATAAATCGCGGTGAAAGCCACATCCAGGATGTTCCAACCGAGCAGGTCGCCAGGCTGGTTGCAGAAGGCAAGCTGAAAGCGACTACAGATTTCTCAGCCCTGCAAAACGCCGATGCGGTCAGCATCTGTGTTCCAACGCCGCTGCGGAAGACCGGCGATCCTGATCTGTCATTTATCCTCGATGCTACCCAAGAGCTCGCAAAATACATGCATCCGGGAATGGTCATTGTGCTGGAGTCGACCACCTACCCTGGCACTACTCGCGAGATCCTGCTTCCCAAGCTGGGCGATGAAAAAGGCCTGGTGGCTGGAGAAAGCTTTTTCCTGGGCTTTTCTCCGGAGCGGGTGGATCCAGGGCGCAAAGACTGGACGACCATTAATACCCCAAAGGTAATAGGCGGGATTACCCCCCACTGCAGTGAAATCGCCGCGGCCTGGTACGGCCAGGCGCTTCAGAACGTTGTGCCCGTATCATCGGCTGAGGTGGCCGAAATGGCCAAGCTGCTGGAGAACACCTTCCG
>JAYRWF010000214.1:0-9022 GCA_041918195.1 Anaerolineales bacterium | reverse complement strand
GCAGGTTGGCCATGTATTCATAATTGTTGCCGCAGCTACAGCCGGCATTATGCGCCATCGCCTTCCAGGTCCAACCAGCCGGGTCGCTCCCTGGCGCGCCATAGCCCAACTGCGCCAGGATGCTCGCCGGGTCGCCGCTCGAATCGGTGATCCCCGGCACCCAGGCCTGTGCATAGACGTTCTCGGTCGGGTTGACGCTGATCACAGCATCGATGCTGTGCGGCCACTGCAGTCCTGCCCAGCCGATCGGGTAGTACGGCGTCGCCCCGGCCTCGCCGGACTTGGCGCCCATCAGCCCGCTGGCATCGATCGCGCTGACTGCATAGTAGTAACGTTTTCCGTTGGTGACATTGGTATCTGTGAAGGACGGCGTTGTAACCTTCTCGATCCACTCATAGCCGCCGCCCATCACCGGGCTGCGGTACACCGCGTAAAGTGTGGCGCCGCCCACCGCCTCCCAACTCAGCTCCACCTGTCCGTTGCCCGGAATGGCTGCCAGGTTGGCCGGCGCCGCCGGCTTGACCAGGTTCTGGTAACCCACCGGCAGCCAGATCGCCGCGCTCAGTGGCGGCAGGTCAAAGGTCAGCACCCCACCCATCGCCGTCGCCTGTCCAGCCGACCCCAGCACGTCCTTCATCTGGATCTCCCACGGCAGCGCATAGCTGACGTCCACCGCCAGGGTCTGGGTCGTATCACTGCGGTTGATCGCCACAATAGCCGCGTCGTTTGCTGTACGCATCAGGTAAGCCATCGTCCGGTTGGCGTCATCGGTCAGCAGGAAGCTCAACTCGCCTTTGCGGAAGACTTCCCGGCTGGCGCGCAGCGCAATCAGCTTGCGGTAGTACAGCAATTGCTGCAGGTCGCCGGCCGCGCCCTCGACCTGTCCCGCCAGCGCTTCCGATCCGGCCGCAATCACTGAGCCCTGGTCCTGCCAGGGGAAAGTCCGCCGGTCGTCCGGGTCGTCGTCGCCAGTCACAGCCACTTCATCGCCGTAGTAGATCGTCGGCGCGCCCGGGATGGTCATCTGGATCGCTGCCGCCAGGCGCAAAAGCTGCTTGCCCTGCGCCAGGTTATCGAGGTTGAATTCCTTCGCTTCCCGGTTGTTCTCTCCCGGCGTCAGCGACCACAGGATGCGCTGCGTATCATGGCTGTCCATCAGCCGCATCAAGGTAAAGTAGGTCGCGTCCGGGTAATCTTCTCGCTCGGAAAGCAGCTTTTCGGCAAAAAGGGAAGGCGGCTGGTTGCTCTGGCCGTCATCCGGGAAGCCTTTGTTATCAACCTTGCCCAAAAAGCCCAGGATCGCATTGCGGAAGCGGTAGTCCATCGTGGTGTCGGCTTCGTTGCCATGGATCAGCGGCAGGACATCGCCCTTCTTCCACAGCTCGCCGATGATGGCAGCATCTGGCTTGGCAGCCAGCACCACCGCCCGGAATTCCTCCCAGAAGCCCGCCGGGAAGGACGGGTCGGGCATCACATCCAACCGCCAGCCGTCGGCGCCCATCACCAGCCATTGCTGGGCGATCTCGAAAATCATCGCTTTGACATCCGGGTTGAATTTATTCAGCACCGGGATGCTGTCGAAACCATACCACGAGTCGTAGGTCGCCGACTTCGCGCCGCCCTGCCCCACACACTGGCCAGAGCCAGGCGTGACCTCGTGAAAGATAAACCAGTCGCGGTACGGCGAAGCCAGGCTTTCGCAGGCCCCGAGCGTGTCGTAATGCCCGTAGCGGTCAAACAGCGGGCTGTCCGACGACATGTGGTTGAACACCCCATCGATGATAATCTTCATCCCGCGCTGGTGGGCGCCGTTCGCCAGGGCGATGAAATCCTTATTCGTTCCAAAGAAGCTTTCGATATACTCGTAATCCTGGGTATCATAGCCGTGATTTGAGCCCGATTCGAAGATCGGGTTCAGGTAGATCACCTTGACCCCGGTTCGATACAGGTAAGGCAGCTTCGCCCGTAAGCCGATCAGGTCGCCGCCGAAGTAATCCCGGCCGCGCGGTCCCTCTGTGCACGGTTCAGCCGGGTTGCTGTACGCCCGGCAATAACCCTCCGGCAGCTCATTCCAGGACTTTTTGATGATCTGGTCCAGCGCCTCCGGTGGGTAACCGTAGCGCGCCTCCTCGCCGGTCGGGTCATTCGAGAGCCGCCCGTTGCGGAAGCGATCCGGGAAGACCTGGTACACCACCGCGTTCTGCATCCAGGACAGCGGTTGGAAGGCCGGGTCGTACACTGTGATCGCATAGCTGTTATCGACCATCTCCGGGGTAGCCTGGCCCCAACCGCCGTTCATGAAGCGGTCGTCGGCGTAGTAAGCTGTTGCCGTTCCATCCTGGACGATGAAGCGGTACCACAGCGTGGTCAGGTTGGCCGGGGTAATCGCCAGCTGCCAGAAATCGCACCGCTCCGCCGGCTGGGCCGGATCGTAGCAGGAGACATCGCTGGCGGCAACCGTCATATCTTTGAGCGTCTCGCGCAGCAGGCTGGTATCCCACAAGCGCACCCGCACCCGCGTGACGTCATTGTGATAGGTGCGGAAACGCAGGATCACCTGCGTCCCCGGCGTCACTGCTCCAAACGGCACGCGGTACAGGTCAGCCTGCGAATCGTGCCCCAGGCCGTAATATTCCACGTTATTATCGTTGCCGTGGCCGGTCTTCGCTGGCGTCAGGATCGCCGAGCGCCCCCGCGTGGTATCCAGGACAAACTGGGCCACATCCCCGGCCGTGAAGACCTGGAAGCTGATCAACTGGCTATCCTTGTTGCGCCCGGCCGCGTCAAACTGGTTGTCCCAACTGCCCGTGCCGGTGAACTTGCCGTTGTACGTCCCCGGGTTAGCAACCGGGTAGTTCAGCAGGCTCAGCCCATAACCCAGGTTGCTCAGCGTTGTCGCCGGGTCGGCGTTGTTCCAGCCCTGGAAATCGCCGACCGCCGTGAAGCTGGCCGGCAGGTCGTCGTACCAGGCATTCACAATGTTCTGCTTCGGCAGGTAGGGCAAGCCAACATCCCCGCTGTGGTCGTTGGTATCGAAGGTGATCTTCACCGTCTGGTCGGGGATACTGGTGATCAACCAGGAATTATTCGGCGGGTAAGCCACGCCCCAATCGCCGCATTTCACTGCCTTGAATTCATGGCGCCCCGGCGTGGCGATCGAAACGTCCCGTGAATAAATCCCATCGCCGCCGATCAGATCCCCGGCGCTGCCGTCGTCGACCAGCGGCGTGCTGGCGTTATCCCAGCCCTGGAAGCTGCCCGCCACGCACCAGCTTGCTGTCCCCACCCCATTGCTGACCACGGCCACCCGGCCGGAGTAGGCATCCAGCCAGAAAATGACCGTTTCATTCGGGACCGTGGTGGTAATGTTGAAATTCGCCCCATCGGTCGAGCGGCCATCCGCGCCAAAGGAACGCCAGCTGCCCGTCGCGACGATTTTCCCAATATAATTCCCCGGGTTGGCGAAGATGACCGGCCGGTGGAAGAACCCATAGCCCACGCTGGCCATCGCCGTATTCGGATCGCTGTTATTCCAGCCCTGGAAGTCGCCTACCACCGTGAAACTGGCTGGCAGGGTATCGTGCCAGATATTGACGATATTCTGTTCCGGCAGCATCACTGGACCGGCGTCCACGGCATGATTGTTCGAGTCAAACAAGAACTTGACCGTGTAATCCGCCTGGGCGGTCGTGAACCAGGCGTTCGCCGCCGGGTAAGCCACCCCCCAGTTGCCGCACTGCACGATTTTCCACTCGTAATCGCCGGGGCTGGCGATCGAGTAGTCCAGCGAGTACAGCCCGTCCTTGGCAAATAAATCGCCATGGCTGCCGTCATCGTACAAGGGAGTGCTGGCATTATCCCAGCCCTGGAAGCTGCCCGCCACGCACCAGTTCGAAGGCGCCAGCGGGGCGTCCGATTCCAGGACTGGCTGAACCGAATAGCCTGGCCCGGCTGCCGTCGCCCCAAAAGCCGGCAGGGTTAAAACCAGGATCATAATCAAGCTGAAACAGGTTTGCCAACGATTGTTCGGAAGCCGTTTGCGCATACAAATATCCTCCAGTGATTGATATGCAGTTGTTCCAAGGTCGGCTGCTTTTCCCCACAGCATGCCGTCAATCCTTAATAGCACATTAATCATAACATAACAAACCTGGCAGTGAAATTAAATTTCACATGGTATCATCAGGCCATGTCCCGCCCCAGCCCGCTGCTCGAAGTACTCAGCCTGTTCTTGCGCCTCGGCCTGACCGCCTTTGGCGGGCCTGCCGCCCATATCGCCATCATGCACGATGAAGTCGTCAAGCGCCGCAAGTGGCTCACCGACCAGCAGTTTCTTGACCTGCTCGGCGCCACCAACCTCATCCCCGGGCCCAACTCGACCGAAATGGCCATCCACATCGGCTACCTGCGCGCCGGCTGGCCGGGGTTGATCGCCGGTGGGGTGGGCTTTGTCGCCCCCGCTGCGCTGATCGTGCTCGGGCTGGCCTGGGGATATGCCCGTTTTGGCAGCTTGCCGCAGGCCGGCGGGTTGCTCTATGGCGTCAAGCCGGTGGTCATCGCCATCATCCTCCAGGCCCTGTGGAGCCTTGGGGGCAAAGCGCTCAAGAACCGGACCCTCTGGCTGGCCGCCCTGGGGACGCTCGGGCTGTATTTCCTGGGGGTGAATGAAGTCGCCCTGCTCTTCGCCGGCGGCCTGGCGGTCATGCTGGTCGCCAACTGGCGCCGCCTCCGCCTGGCTGCGCCGGGGGTCTTTCTGCTGCCTGGCCTCCTGCCCGCCGGCGCCGGCCTGGCTTCCGCCGCCGCGACCGGCGCCGTACCCTTCAGCCTGGGAACCCTGTTCCTGACCTTCCTGAAAATCGGCTCCATCTTATACGGCAGCGGCTACGTCCTGCTGGCCTTCCTGCGCGCCGACCTGGTCGTCCGCTTCGGCTGGCTCACCGACGCCCAGTTGATCGATGCCATCGCCATCGGCCAGGTGACCCCCGGCCCGCTCTTCACCACCGCCACCTTCATCGGCTACCAGCTTGGCGGCCTCGCCGGCGCCCTCCTGGCCACCTTGGGCATCTTCCTGCCCTCCTTCCAGTTTGTCGCCCTCTCCAACCCCTTCATCCCCCGCCTGCGCAGCTCGCCCTGGTTCGGCGCGCTGCTCGTCGGCGTCAATGCGGCTGCCTTAGGCCTGATGGCCGCCGTCACCTGGCAGATCGGCGTCGCCTCGCTCATCGACCCCCTGACCATCTTCCTGGCCCTGGCCTCCCTCGTCCTGCTCCTGCGCTTCAAGCTCAACTCCACCTGGCTGATCGCCGCCGGCGCGCTGGTTGGGTTGCTGGTTACAGCGGTATAAATGATAATGCAACGATTAAGTGTATAATATTAACTGTAATTATATAAATTAACAGTTAATTTGTTACACTTGGCCATGACAAACAATACAATTGACCGTGCTACGAAGATATTTCAAGACCATAGTGGGATTCTGCGTGCCCAGCAAGCTATACGACTAGGAATTGCTCCTCGAACGCTATACGCGATGCGAGATGCTGGTGTGCTCCAACGCGTGAGCCGAGGACTTTTCCGGCTGGTGGACGCAGAACTGAGTTCAAACACTGACCTGGTCCACGTAGCTTTGAGAATCCCAAAAGGCGTGGTATGTCTGATCTCAGCCCTGTCGTTCCACGCGTTGACTACCCAGATTCCCCGTCAGGTCCATATTGCTCTTCCCATCGACGCCGAAAAACCCCGTCTTGAATACCCACCGCTCAGGATTTTCTGGCTGTCTAAAAAGGCATATTCTGCCGGCATAGAGAACCGTGAACTGGATGGCATATCTGTGAAAATTTACGGGATCGAGAAAACCATCGCCGATTGTTTTAAGTTTCGAAATAAGATCGGTTTGAATGTGGCTCTGGAAGCATTGAGAGATTACCGGAAACGTGAAGGCTTCAATATTGATACTTTGCTCCATTACGCTCGGATTAATCGTGTGGAGCGGGTCATCAAGCCCTACCTGGAAGCGATCGTATGAGTGAAGTGAAAAATATTCCGGCTTCTATTCGACAACGATTGTTGAATAGAGCATACGCCGCCAATCGTCCATTTAACGAAATTCTACAATACTACGCCAGCGATCGATATCTTTATCGAATATCCCGGTCGAGTTATTCGGACAAATTCATCTTGAAGGGAGCGTTGATGTTCCTGGCATGGGGGACATCGATCTACATATTTTTTGTGCTTATACCGCTTGCCGATTTGGTTTTTAGCTAACTACAGCTCACTTTGATATTATCAACAGGATCGGCCTTGGCTATGATTCAGTCCTCATCACCTCAACTTCTACAAATCCATTATATTGTCACAATGCGATTCCATAACGTGTTAATCTTTCTTAAACCCCATCATTACCTTCTTGAACGCCTCGTACTTGTTCAACCGAAATTGCCGAACGCAAGCTTCTCTTGAGTTGTTTGTTCAACCTTTTTATTCGCCGCCTTTCTATATTCGCCAGACAATGGTGCGCAACTTTACATGTGTCCAGGCGTCAATCACCTTATATCCAGTTCACGGAATTCACGATGAAAAATAACACAGAACAACAAACCCGCGGGTTTGTTATTCATGCCCACGGATTTGTTGTTCCATTTTCGCTTTCCCGCTTTAAAGAGCTTCGATATCTTGGCTAATCGCGTTCGTCAAATTCTTGACGAATGCGCTTTGCCTGTTCGATATTCCCTTCAGAGAAATGCTGAGCATCATCCGCGCGTTCAGCAAATTGGCGGTCGCGTGCTTTTGTATATTCCTGATATCGTTTAATAAAACTACTTTTTATATGCCGTTGTTCATCGCTAAGATCTGGTTGATGATTAGAATCTGGACTCAACCTGTCTGGCCGATCGCTCGTGGGGTGGATCGGGATACGTTGTTCAACTGGAAGGATACTAAATGGTTTAGTGGGTAGAGTCTGGTACCAATACGCGGTCGATGACCAATCATCTGAAAGGTGATTAGCATGACCATGCTCCATAGTCACTCGTATACTGCGGCTGAAGACCACTGGATCAACAAGGTGGAAGCGATAACTGATTTGATAACCAGGCAGGTCACCTTCATGTAGCGCGGATCCGTTCATCAAGTATGCATTGGGCTGCATACCCCAGGCTTGATTAAAGTAATCTTCGCTGCCTGTTCCGTGCAAGCTTGGAGGCCAAGTTTCGCCATCGATAAAGATCATATCATCGCCTTCACCCCACCATGTACCCTGAAAATGTGTAACTGAGAGATTGCAACCAACATAGTGCCCTCGCCCTTCGGTATCCAGGATGATGTAGTTCCCATTTCCATTAAGATTTTTAGCCAAGTTGATCTCCGGTGTATTCACGCCTACCTCAGGACCCCAGCCATTGCATGGATTATTACGCCGCCACTGTGCATGAAAATAAGCTAAATCCTTCCCGAGGGGCTCTCGATATAGTTCATAGTCTATATAGAAATATTGTCCATAAGGTATATCATTCTGGTTTTCGACCTCTATCCGGGCATGCTTATTGAACGGCATAGGAAAATAGCAGTTTAGAGCAGCTGTACCACCAAACTTATGTCTCTCAATTGCGCGTGAGGAAGCCGTGAAAGGCAAGGACGCAAAATTACAAGCAATCGAGTTACCCATACAGAAAAAGTCGCCTAATGGGACTAAGACACTGGGTTGTTCTTGATCATCCCAAAACATCTTCAGCAGTACTTTTCGGTAGTAATCCGGGTCGTTCACTTCCCATTGAGCGCCAATGGCATTTTCCATCTCCAAAACTGGTGCTGTCAGGCGAATTGTTCTAGGGTCAATCAAGGATGGCCCGATTAGCCGTCTGCAGAATTGCGTCATCCAAATGTGTGTGATACAGCCAGGACCTTTTATGTCGGCAAGTACCAGAGTTTCTCCCGGCATAACAATCCAGGCATCTTGGTTTCTCCCTGTTTGATCCCAACTGGACGATCGTGCACTTCGCACATCTCGCACACGGGTTAATCCTGTCATAATTTCACTCAGACATCCATTTCCCATCTTTAGCCTCCTCGAATAATTAGGTTTTAGTTATTCTTATCTGATCAAAAATCGAATCAGTGGTCCGAAAATCTCATTCTTAAAAATCGATTTGCAAAAGGATTTACACAAGAATCGTAGCACGCTCCCTTCAGACTGTCAATGGGGCTTTTCCCTATTGACAGTCTGAAGGGAGTTCGCTATAATATAAATCGATTTGCAAAACGATTTACAACCTATATCAGAGGATTAGGCTATGCCAAAGAGATCAGCCACGATCAAAGCGGTGGCAGAACGCGCAGGAGTATCTACCACCACGGTTTCTCATGCCCTGAATCACGCCGATCGGGTCACCCAAGATCTTCGTGACCGTGTTCTCAAAGCGGCTGCAGAATTGGGTTATCAGCCAAACCCATATGCGCGCAGCCTTCGCCTGGGCCGTACGGGTCTGGTAGCGGTCGTAATCCCGGACATTTGTAATCCTGTCTTCCCTGAGATTACCCGCGCGATTCAAGATGAACTAATAAAGGCCGGACTCGATACCGTTGTATATAACACGGATGTCCCAGCTGGTATGTCAACTATCTATGCCTCACATTACCGCTCCTACTTCAGCTCGAAACGATTTGATGGGGTGATCATTGCCGAGCCAGCCATTATTGATACCGAAAGTACATTCGAGAATCTGGACTTACCTGTTGTGCTGATTGGACATCCTACAGATGTGCTCATGGATCATGTCTGCGTGGACGAGTATCGTGTGGGTTACGATGCTACCCAGTTTTTGATCCAACGTGGGCATCGCCACATTGGCTTCATCACTGGCGAACAACATTTTTTCTCTGGTCGCGAAAGTCTGCGAGGATTTTATAATGCCCTCAGCGACCATGGGCTTGTGTTTGATGATCGCCTTGTCTTCCCCGGTACTTACTTGCGCGCCTCGGGTTCACAAGGTATCGAATATATGTTGGCACTTGGCGCACCACCATC
>JAYRWF010000213.1:0-4444 GCA_041918195.1 Anaerolineales bacterium | reverse complement strand
TGAAGAAGGGCTGGACCCAGCGGAGATGGTGCTGGTTACCGCTGACCTGGAGAACGACGAGCTGGATTTTGCGGCAGCGCTGGCGGCCGCTGAGGCGGAAGACTTGGGCGGGCTGGCAAAAGCAGCGGCAGGCGGGGCAGCAACTAACTTGCTTTCGGGGGGGGCCTCGCTCAGCCAGCAAGCTAATTTTGTCCTGGCCAACCAGGATGTCTGGCAATTGTACCTGGGTGAAAAGGGCGACTCACTGAGCCTATCGGAGTGGGTGCACAATGCTACCCAGGGGCGGGATCATTACGTACGGATTGTTTATGAAGGTCATTTTTGGCCGTTTGGCCACCGGGCGGCACTGATTAAGGTGACGGAACGAAAAATCCGGGATATCAAGGGCGCAGATGGGCTGATGCACCCGCTGGCTTACCTGGTGCAGCGGATGTTTATTGTCGTCCGCCAGCCGATGCGCGATTACACCAGCCCCGCGATTGCACCGCACCTGCAATTTGGCGGGCGGGGGTTGCCGTTGAAGACCATTCGCCTGACCACTCTGGTCACGCCGGATATTGCCAATCCAGAAGGGCCGGCGCGGATCCGGGCGAATGGCCAGGAGACGATTTATTCGTTCTGGGTGCGGCTGGGCGGTGGGGGCGGTCCAGCAGATGATTTCAAATTCCATGCAGTAGCTGAGGACCTGGCCGGGAATAAGCTGGATCTAACGACCTCGCTGGTCTTTGTCCCGTTCAGCGAGAACCGCCGCGATCTGGTCGAGCAGGTATATAACGCCAGCGGGGAAGCACGACGGAGCGAGGTCCCAGGGCAATCGCTGACGTTTGCTCCACGAAAGAACGGCGCGGCAGCGGATAACACAACCCTGGAAACAGGTGGCCTGTACTTCACCACCCAACCGGCGCCGATGGGCAAGGCGATGGGCGGGTTCCTGCCCCGGCTGCTCAAGGCGGCGGTTAATCTGCCGGCGGTGGAAGCGATCTTGGGACGACGGGCCGAGACGACGATCGGTTTTTACCAGCCTTACCTGGCGAGTGGCCTGATCAATCCCAGCGGGGTCTTTGCGGAGGTAGTGAAGGAAATTGGGCCAGCTGTACTGCAGACGGATGAAATTAAGTCCGAGTTTACCGCCAGCCAGGCGGGTGGAATCGCTACCCCGAGCCAGGCGATTAAGAGCCTGGCGCGCGAATATGGCCCGCTGGCGGGCGACCCGCTCAAAGCGGCCAGTGATAGCTTCGACCCGAGCGATTATTTTGCCGGTTTTCAAGACCTGGCGAAGATTTTTGGCAGCTTTTCGCTGTTCGATCTGCTAACACTGGGCTCGATGGGCGAAAACGCTCCGAAGATGCAGAACTTAAAGGAGCTGATCCAGAATAAGCCGAAGGCGTATAAGCTGACCGCCAGCCTGGATTGGAAACCCAAGATTCAATCGATCAAGACCGGGGTGATTAACCTCAACTTGAAAAACAGCAGCGTGCTAGAGATCAAGGGGAGAATTGAAAAGGTCATCGAACTGCCGCCACCGCCGCAACCTGATCCTGGCTACGCCATGTTCCAGGGTGAACTGAAAAATTTCAGCGTAGACCTGGTCGGGTTGATCGAGGTGTTGTTTGTTTCCTTCAGCTTTAAGTCGGAAAGTGGAAAGAAACCGGATATTAACGTCCAACTTGACCCGAACAAGCCGGTCCAATTCCAGCAGGATTTGGCGTTTGTTGAAGAGCTGCGCAAGCAGATTCCACCGGGTTTGTTTGGTGATGGACCGAGCCTGGATATAACCGCGCAAGGTGTGAAGGCGGGTTTCAGCCTGGGCCTGCCGCCGGTGGCAGTGGGAGTGTTTGCGCTAAAGGATGTGGTCTTGTCCACTTTCCTGGAGCTGCCCTTCATGGATGGCCGGCCGACACTGGATTTCGCAATCTCCAGCCGAGAGCATCCTTTCAACCTGACGGTGGCATTCCTGGGCGGGGGTGGATTCTTTCACATCCAGATTGACACATTGGGTGTAAAGATGCTGGAGATGGCGCTCGAATTTGGGGCGCAGGCCTCGATCAACCTGGGTGTGGCCAGTGGCGGGGTGCACATCATGGCTGGGATCTATTTCTCGATCCAACGGCGGACGATCAGCGGCAAAGAGGTGAACGCGGCCAGCCTTTCGGGTTACCTGCGGATGGGCGGCGAGCTTTCGGTTTTGGGGTTGATCTCGGTTTCTTTGGAGTTCAACCTGAGCTTTACGTATGAATTCGAGAAAAACGCTGCCTCTGGGCGGGCTACCCTGACCGTTAAGGTCGAGGTGCTGTTCTTCAGCACTTCGGTTGAGATCACGGTTGAGAAGCGCTTTGGCGGCTCGAGCGGCGATCCAAAATTTGGCGAGGTGTTTGAGACGCCACAGATTTGGGGCAGCTATGCCGCGGCCTTTGCTTAAACCTGGATGGATTTCTTAGCACAGGAGGTATCCGATGGCTAAACAAAGCATACTATTTACGAGCTTAGCGCGTGGCCTGGCGATCAACCCGAGCGCGCTGCCTGTTTCGGTGGTGGTTTCAGCACGCCTGAGCGGGGAAGATTTTCTGGGAGCATACCCGGATTGGCTGAATTGGACTGAGCGGTTGAAAGAGGGTGGCCTGGTGCTGACTTTTCAGAGCGGAGGCAACAGCCTGACGATTAAGGTGGAGACAAGCGGGCTGCAGCCGGAGTTGTGGCAGGCGATGTTTCATAAGGACACCTATGTGCGCTCGTACCAGTTTCCGGATTACAGCGGGCGAACGATCATTTCATACCCGGTGCGATTGGCGTTGAGCGGCTTGAAGAACCTGTACCAGCAGGCCGGGGTAGCGCTGGCGCTGCCCGACCCCACCCCCCCGCAGCGCCAAGAAGAATACTATTTACCAGGCCCCCAGTAACAGCGCGGGCTACTGGTTGGGCTGGCGGTGAATTGGGATGAAAAGAGTGCTCCGGGGCTGCGCAAGCGTTACCAGTCGGCGTTCAACCGGATGAAAAACCAACCGCTGCGACCGGTATACCAGGCCAGCCAGCTCAATTCCGATGGGACGCTGAAGAATATGCCACTGGCCGGCCAGCCGGCGAATAAGAGCTTCCAGCAGAACCTGGCTGCGCCGTTTAGCGTGTATCATCACATGCCACCGGGCCAGCCGATTGAGAAAGCGCCGCCAGATTTTAAAACGCTGATCGATTTCCACCAGGCGCTCAGTGCGCTGAGTTCATACCCGGCGCTGATGCGGGCGCTTGGCCTGGTGTTTGACATTGAGCTGCCGTTGGATTTTGTCCCATTTACCCCGACCGGAGGCTATGGCAGCCTGGCAGTGACCGCGGTAGATGGCCCCGCCTGGCAGATTCCGACGGAGACGGTCCCGCAACTCAAGCCGCTGGAGACGGCGTTGATTTACCTGAACATGGGCAGCGGTGGGTTGTTTACGACTGCTCCGGGCTGGCTGGCTGGAAAAACCGAGCAGCTTGAGGCCTTTGGCCTGCTCAACCTGGATCCGGCGCTGTACGGCCTGGCCCAGGTAGATGTGGATGGCGGGCTGATGAAGGCGATCTTGCTGGCCGAGGCCTGGGGGTCGGAGCGGCGGCATATGGAACCGCCCGATCACCCGGGCATTTTCGATCCGACGATCACTTTGCCCGCGCTGCGCTCGGGCGGCCTGGCGCTGTTTGCGGATGGGCGGGCGCTGCGCCTGTACAAAACACTGCAAAAGAATAAAGGGTTCAACCAATCACTGCAAGCCAACCAGCCAATGCCAGAGCCGTTCTTTGCTGAGGATTTGCTGCGTGGTTACCGGATTGATATCTGGGATTCGCACAGCAATGCCTGGCATTCTCTGCACCGGCGGAATGGCCGTTACCAGATTGAGGATCAGCTATTCCAGACCATGGACGAAGAGGGTTTCACCGAACTGACAGTTGGACAGCCAGCGCCGGATCCAACCAACCCGCCGCCGGATGACCTGTACCTGCATGAAGCGCTGGCGCGCTGGGCGGGTTGGAGCTTGAGCGCTCCGATGCCGGGCCGGGCGCTTTCAAGCGATCCTGATCCGGATAAGGCTCTGAAGGAAGACCCGCAGCATCCGGCCAATGAACCAGCAACGCCGTTCAAGATGACGACGGAATTCAGCGCGATGGCCGGTTCGCTGCCAGCGCTGCGCTTTGGACGGCGCTACCGGCTGCGTTTACGGCCGGTTGACCTGGCGGGGAATAGTATGAAGCATGATGATCCGGCGGCAGATTGGCTGGCGCAGGTTGGGCTGGCGCTGCCGCGGGATGCGCATGGACTGCCTTACCTGCGCTTTGAACCAGTGGCGGCGCCGCTTGTGGCGCCGCGGGTGGTGGAAGCCTTGACGGGACCGGGCTCCAGCCTGGAACGGCTGGTGATTCGGAGCTGGAACGATGGCATTGATAAGGATGGCGATCCGGCAGACCTGGTGGGGAG
>JAYRWF010000212.1:0-1877 GCA_041918195.1 Anaerolineales bacterium | reverse complement strand
GGCGATGCCAGCGCAGGCCGAGAGCAGGGTGCTGGCGAGCAGAAAGGCGGCTATGAGACGGCGAGGTGGATAGGGCATGGCAGATGGTGCTTTCCAGGTGTGGGGATGAATTGATTTTACATCCGATTTCCTGTATACTGAAGGTGAGTTCCCAAACCCGAAAAATTCGGATATCAGGCAGCCTACCTGGGGTTGAGCGATGAAGTGTAAACAATGCAGCACCCGGTTGTCGATTGGAGAAAAATTCTGCGGCGAATGCGGTTCAGCGCGGCTTTTGCCAGGCGAAGAATTTCTCGCTGCAGAGGAACAATTCCTGGCGCTGGAAAAACTCCGCCAGGCTGAGGCAATATCCAAAGACGACTATACGCAAGCCGTGGAGGAATTAACCCGTCAGGATGGCCAGGGAAATTGGTGGCGGATCGATGGGGAGGCAAAGGGCTGGCAGTTTTTCAATGGGCGGGAATGGGTGGCACAAGACCCGGGTGAAATTGAGCAGGTAGTCGAACAGGCTGAGGCGCCAGGGCCGGCAGTAAAGGTTAGAGAGGAACTGGCGGAAGGACAAAAGCCGCGCTCCACAACCAAAGAGCAACCGGCAACTGCCCAAAAACCAGCCGAGCGAAAGCAGCCAGGTGGTAAGCCGGGCGGTCGTATTGCTTTGATCGTGTTGGCCGGGTTGGCCGTCTGTGTGTTCGTTGGAGCGCTGGCCTACCAGCCCTTGCTCACCTGGCTGGCCAGCCGGGCGCTCGAGAGCGGTTATGGCACAGTGGTGACGAGCGAGCCAGCCGACCAATCCGCCGCGCCAGCAGAGGCGATCCCAACGCTCCAGCCACTTCTTCCCTCCCCTACCCTCCAGGCGGTGGAAAAACCGGCTGGACCAACAGCCATCGCCTGGAAGGTCGTCGAATGCCCGGCTTCGGCGATCACATTTCAGATCCCTGCCGATTTCAGCGCTGAACTTTATGATGAAGGCAACTTCCTGGTCCTGCGCAGTCAGGATGGTAGGCTGGAGCTGGATCTCACCTGTTACCCGGCTTCGCACAGCACCGAGCTCGAAGGCGAGCTGGCCTGGTGGCTGGAATTCCAGGCGGAGGTCAACTGGGGGGAGATGACTTATGGAGAGACGGCGATCGGTCCAATCGCCTGGGGAAGGGGTAAAAACCCAGCCGGCGACCCAATCTTCAGCGCAGTGGTCGGGCCGAATCTGAACCGGCATGTGGTGAACGCCTGGGGGTTGGCGCCCACTGCAGAATTCGAAAGTGCGGTGGAATTATTCTTGGAGATTGTGAACAGCGGTGCCTACGCAGAATAAGTTATTCGCCGTTTGGTTGCTCCTGGCCGGGCTGCTGATTGGCGGGCTGGTATTGACCAGCCACCCGGCGATGTCCCAATCGACCGGTGGGGTGATCAACTCTACCCTGGAGACCGCCTTCGGGCGCTGGATGCGGGAAAAAGATGGCGAGGGCCGGTTCCGCTATGGGGACCTGGAGACCGCGGTAGCCTTTGATTCTTTCTTGTTGCAGCCGAAAGGAGCAGGCGACGCCTGGGTAGAGAGCATCTGGTGGCGAGATACCCAAGGTAACGTGACATTGCTGGTAAAGGCGACAATTTACAATTGCACTACAACCACCCGCGCCCAGCAGGAATACAACCGGATCATAGCAGAGAACCAGAGTGTTGGGTCGGTGGATTTTCATGGTTTCACGAATACGATGTACTATTTGCCCCCATCATTGAATAACAGCCTGGTTTGGATCCATACCAACCTGGTCTTCGACGTGTATTACACCCAGAATCTGCCGCCTATCTTGATGGATGTGCTCAACTATAAAATTCCGCTCCAGGAATACATTTACGAGGAAGCGGTGAAGAACGGGCTG
>JAYRWF010000211.1:0-4447 GCA_041918195.1 Anaerolineales bacterium | reverse complement strand
GGACTTTGCCTACCTCAGGTAGCGGGCTTTCTGGGTCAAGAAAATGCCAGTGCTCCCCATTGATTTTCTTTACCTTTACGACCGGATAGATCGCCCCAAACCCGGTCAGTTGGCCGAGATCGCAGGGCTGCCCACCGCCTCCAGGGAAGAATGTGGTTTGGTCCAGTGTTATGGCGTGTTCTTCTGGAAATACACCCGTTACACTGGCGCTGAAGGATTGTAAATAACTATCACTCGGGTACAGGGCTTGGGTCATGGCTCACCTTGAAGGAAATAATGGGTATTATACCTTGCGGGACCAGCATGGTTGATTTTTCTACCGTTGTGGTATAAAGTATTGGGTAGCTGTATTCTCATTCCTGGGAGGTCGAAAGACCATGTTATCGATCCAAAATTTCTCCAGTCGAATCAGTAATAATATTGAGCAAGTAATAGTCGGCAAGCGCCCGGTACTTGAGCTTCTGACAGTGGCTTTATTGTGCGAGGGGCATGTTTTGCTGGAAGATGTCCCCGGCACCGGGAAAACCATGCTGGCGCGGGCGATGGCGATCTCCCTGGGAGGTGTTTTTAAACGGTTGCAATGCACGCCAGACCTGCTTCCTAACGATGTGACCGGTGTTTCTGTGTTCAATCTTCAAACCTCAGAATTTGAGTTTCGACCTGGCCCGATTTTTGTCAATATTCTTCTGGCGGATGAAATTAACCGGGCCACGCCGCGCACCCAATCGGCGCTGCTCGAGGCCATGCAGGAACAGCAGGTGACGATTGATGGCGTGACCCATCCCCTGCCACGCCCCTTCATGCTGCTTGCTACTCAGAATCCAATCGAATACGAAGGTACCTTCCCTCTTCCGGAGGCTCAACTGGATCGATTTTTATTTCGTTTACCGGTTGGCTATCCAGATCCCGCTGCAGAAAAGATGATCTTATCCAATCTGCAGCGTGAACACCCAATCAACTCACTGGGTGAGGTTGATTTTTCGGATGATGCCTTGCCAGGCCAAGAAACCAGCGGTTTGGCTGCGCTTGCCGATTACCAGCGCCTGGTCTGGGAAGTATACGTGGACGAGACGATCCGAGAATATATCATCCGGTTGGTAAATGCCACGCGCAGCCATCCAGATCTGGCCTTGGGCGGAAGCCCGCGCGCCAGCCTGGCGTTGTTCAAAACGGCCCAAGCCCTGGCTGCGGTCCGAGGTCGGGACCATGTTCTGCCCGATGATATCAAAGAGCTGGCTCCATTTGTTTTGCCTCACCGTTTGATCATCCGGCCTGAAGCCGAATTGCGCGGCAGGACAGTCAGCCGGATACTGCAAGAAATCCTCGACCAGACCCTTCTGGAGGTTGGAAAACTGGGCTAGATGGGCGGCTATTTACTTTTCTTCCTGGTTGTTTTGATTGCCCTGGCAGCTTTTTTTCAGGCTGATTTCATGCTTGTGGTTGTCTATTTGCTCGGGGGAGTCGCAATAGTTAACTTGTGGTGGAGTCGGCGATCTGCTCGCAACGTGAAGGTAGATCGAGATTTGCCTGAACGTGCATTTTATAATGAAACCATTCAGGTTCGATTAACTGCTCAAAATACTGGCCGAATCCCGGTGCTTTGGATGCATATCCGCGATAATCTCCCCTCTGAGCTGGCAGTTGCTGGCCAGGTTCAGGAGGTGGTCAGCCTGGGGACCAAGGGCGCTCGCTCATTGCTTTACTCGTTGGATTGCCGGCAGCGCGGTTATTATCCGATTGGTCCGGCCAGCGTAACGATCGGCGACTTTTTGGGATTGACCAGCCCACAACTCCTGAAGTCGAAAGAGGATCACCTGACCGTCTTCCCTAAGATAATCCCTTTAACCCGCATTGTGGTTCCCAGCCATTCTCCGTTGGGCACATTGCGCACCAATCAACCCTTATTTGAAGACCCCACCCGGGTGCGGGGAAAACGGGATTACCAGCCTGGTGATTCCCAGCGCCGGATTGATTGGAAAGCCAGCTCAGTTGCCCACCGTTTATTGGTTAAGCAATTCGAGCCTTCGATTGCCCTGGAAAGCATGATTTTCTTGAATCTAAATCGCCAGGAGTACCAGCTCAAAGATTTGTATCGCGCTTCTGAGTTGGCAATTATCGCCGCGGCTTCGATTGCCAACTGGCTGGTGCGAGAGCGCCAGGCGGTTGGGTTGGCCTCGAATGGGATCGACCCGCTGGCTGAATATGGTGAACCGCCGATGATTGCCCCCGGGCGTGGTCGAGGCAGGTTAGTCCGGATTTTAGAAATCCTGGCTCGATTACGCAGCAGTGAAACCTTTCCATTCGTTGACTTAATCCAACGGGAAATGGTGGGTCTAAGTTGGGGAAGCACAATCATGGTAATCGCTAACCTGGTAAATAACGATCTGTTCGAAGCGCTTTTTCAAGCTCGCCGGCGTGGGTTGAGCCCAATCTTGTTGGTTTGCGGTCATGTGGATCGAATTGTGGAGATTGAGCGCAAGGCGGCTTTTTTCCACACCCCATTCATTCATATTCTTACTGAACAAGATTTCGACATTTGGAGAAATTAGATCGGTTCTAGGCACACAGGGAATCAGGTATGTTCCAGGCAGAGCGACAGGATGTAAAACAGATCGAGCAATTCATCGCTTACCAGCGCTTAACTCGCCGGGTACAGAGGTTGCTCAGCGCGGTTTTGTTTACTTGCTTGAGCGTGCCTTTCTTGCTGGTGGGTCAGAAGATTTTCAACGATTGGAACAATCAATACCTGGCTCCATTGGCTTTCTTGGTGAGTCTGGAAGCGATGCTTACCTACCATCGGCTGAAGAAATTTGATTTTTTTGACGGAAGGAGTTGGTTGAGTTTAGGCGCAGAGTTGCTGGTACTGGCTGTGATTATCCGCCTGTTACTGTATTGGGTACATGGCTGGGACCTTTTTTGGGAGGCGCTATCGTATTGGCCTGAGCAGTTTGGCGCTTATTTCTTTGATGTCCAATATTTGCTGGTCCTGGGATTTTCTTTGGTCATTTGGTTCATCAGTTCTAACCTGGAAGCGATGTTTGACCAATTTAGTGAAGATGAGGCTTTGCTGCGTGCCGATATCGACACCGGCCAGTCGGAGGAGCGTAACGAATTGCGTAGCCGCCTGGCAAACCAGGTCATCCTTGGCGGTGCGGTCATGTCCGGGTTGATCGCCTGGATTTACCTGGATGGCGGTCTTCCCTGGCGCAGCCATCCGCAGGTCCAGGTTGGCTTGATCGCCCTGCTGGGTTACTTTATTGCTAGCCTGGTTTTACTCAGCCTGACCCACTTTGCGATCTTGCGGGTGTATTGGATCGTGAACAAAATACCCATTTCAGACAACCTCACCCGGCGGTGGGCTTCGTTGAGCCTTCTTGTGATTGGAGGGCTCGGTTTGATTGCCTTACTTCTGCCAACCGGTTATTCAGCCCCGATTTTCAGGTTTATTGAGCTGCTGCTTTCGGTCATCATTGGAATCTTTCAAATCATCTTGTTCCTGCTTGGCCTGCCGGTTGTGCTGTTGATCCGCTGGTTGATGCAGGTCTTCGGCAGCCAGCAGACCCTTCCAGAAATCCCGCAACTTGAGCCGGAGGTCATCATCCTCACTGGACAGACGCCGGACGAGCCAACGAGTGGGCTCAGCCTGCTAAAAGCTATTCTGCTATGGGGTGGGTTGTTGGTGATGGCAATTCTGGCTTTCACGGTATATTTACGCGACCATCCCGAGTATTTACGCTGGATGAAAGGAAAACGCCTGGTAGTTTGGTTGGCTGGTGTCTGGATAGCCTGGTTGGCCTGGCTTCAAGGGGTTCGTCACTCTGCGGTTGGAATGATCCGGGATGGTTGGCAGCGGTTGCAGGCAGGAAATTATTCAAGTTCTGCCCTTCGGGTGGGGCGGATCATCAACCCACGCCGACTGCCTGCCCGTCAGCAGATTCAGTTTTATTACCTGGCTATGTTGCGCAGGGCAGCCGAGATCGGCATGCCACGCGCACCGGCCCAAACGCCTCAAGAATATGAATCGCGTCTGGTCGAATTTTTACACGCCAGAATGGTAGACCAGCAGCAGGGCGGAGCAAGCTTTGCTGACCAACCGGAAGCGGTGCAAGATCCCCAGGCCGTGCTTGAGGAAGTTTCGGGGCTTACCAGGCAATTTCACGAAGCCCGTTATAGTCAGCATGAGATCAGCCTGGGCCAGGTTAATCTGGTGCGCCGATATTGGGATCGCATTCGCGAGACGCTGCGAAACCTTGGAATTACCAGGACTGTCCGTTGATTGATAAGCGACTTTCTGCCAATAATCAGGAATAATGTTCAAATTTCTAAAATAAAATCAACTGAAAGGTAAACAATGGAAAACCTGGTTCTGTTTTACCCGAAGGGACACCAGGCGCATTTTGAACCCGGCCATCCCGAACGCCCCGAGCGGATCGAGGTGGTTCGCCGG
>JAYRWF010000210.1:0-5657 GCA_041918195.1 Anaerolineales bacterium | reverse complement strand
TGAGCGCCAGTGCATTGCTCTTAGCGCCATCGGCGATCTATGCTCTGCGACGGATTTTGGGAAAGTCAGTAGAAGCGGCGCCGCGCCTGCCGGCTTTTCTGCGGCCAACCCTGCTGATCTTCTGGCTGCCGGTAATCATCCTGCTTGGCCAGTGGGTTGCTAACCGGGAAAGCATTGCCTGGCTGTTCCTACCGACATTACACATCCTGGCGATCGGCCTACCGGTCTTGTGGCTGATCAGCCTGGCCGTGCGCCGGTTACCACTTGGCTCACAGCAGCGCCGTTGGGGCGTTTTCGGCAGCGGATTGGTTCTAGGCCCGGCGATCATTCTCTTCCTGGAAACATTGGCATTAGTTGCCTTTGGAGTGGCCGGTTATCTCTTCCTGATAAATCAGCCCGAGCTGATCGACCAGTTGAGTCAGTTGGTCGAAAGCTACCAGTTTGGAATGGCCTCTGAAAACGAGCTACTCCAGGCCGTACTGCCCTGGCTAACTCGGCCGGGGGTCATCCTGGCGGTGATCGGTTTCGCCAGCCTGCTGGTCCCCTTAATCGAAGAAGCACTGAAGCCTATCGGGGTCTGGCTACTGGCGGGCTTCAAACTATCCCCGGCTGCTGGTTTTGCCGCAGGTGCGTTAAGCGGCGCCGGCTTCGCGCTGTTTGAAAGCCTGGCGCTGACCGCCTCCGGCACGGATTGGGCCGCCTCGGTCCTGGTGCGGATTGGCACAGCGGTGATCCACATCGCCAATACCAGCCTGATGGGATGGGCGTTGACCCTGGCCTGGCGCCAACGCCGCTACCTGAACCTGCTTCTAACCTACCTGGCTGTAGTAGCCATCCACGGCCTGTGGAACGCACTGGCCATTTTCAACCTGATCGACCAGGTTTTCCGACAGTTGGGTGAGCCTAACCCTTCCCAACTGATTAGCTGGGCCGGCCAGGCAGCCCCTTACCTGCTGGTGGGCATTGGACTGGGCTTGCTTGCCTTGCTGCTCTGGATGAATGCCCGGCTGGCTCGGTCGGAAACCTCTCTCTCTGTGGAGTAAGTATGGAAATTGTGACTCAATTAATCGATATCTTCTTGCACCTGGATGAATACCTGGGCCAGGTGATCAGCCAGTACGGCGCCCTGACCTACCTGCTGCTCTTCCTGGTTATCTTTATGGAAACCGGCCTGGTCGTCACTCCTTTCCTGCCGGGTGACTCGCTGATCTTCGCTGCCGGTACGTTTGCATCCTATGCATTAGCCGACCCAACCACAGGCGCCAAACCACCCATGAATATCTGGGCTTTGTGGGGCTTGTTAAGTTTTGCAGCGGTGTTGGGAGACACAGTGAACTATTGGATCGGGCATTTTATCGGGCCGCGTGCCTTCAGCGGCGAGATCCGCTTCTTGAAGAAAGAATACCTCGACCGCACCCACGCCTTCTTTGAGAAGTATGGTGGAAAGACCATTATCCTGGCGCGCTTTGTACCGATTGTGCGCACCTTTGCGCCCTTCGTCGCCGGGGTCGGCGCGATGACCTACAGCCACTTCATCGCCTATAACCTGATCGGCGGCCTGGCCTGGGTGAGTATCTTCCTGTGGTTTGGCTATTTCTTTGGAAATCTCAAGTTCGTCCAGGACAACTTCAGCCTGATCGTGATTGCAATTATCCTGATTTCGGTCCTGCCGATGGTGTATGAATTTGTGAAAGCCAGGTTGCAGCCCACTAAAAAGGCAGAAGCGGCAAACTAATCACCAATTGCGATTACAACTGCGGTAGCAATCTCAGCGGTATGGCTCAAGCTAACCGACCAGGTCGATAGACCCAGCGAACCGGCCAACGAGGAGGCCCTGCCATGCAGGTGCAGTTCTGGCTGGTTTGCTGTTCCCCGCAGCACCTCAATCTCCAACCAACTCACCGGGCCGATCCCGCTGCCCAGGGCTTTGGCTGCGGCTTCCTTGGCAGCAAAACGAGCTGCCAGCGAAGCCGGGTTACCGCGACAGTCCTGCTGTTCAGACGGAGTAAAAATTCTTGCCAGAAAGCGATCACCGTGCCGGTTGATCGCCTGCTCTACGCGCTCTATTTCGATAATATCAATCCCGCTCGCCAGCTTCATCTGCATTTCCGCTTCATGGCCCAGCCATCGCTATCGCCAGGCGATCCGGATCGAGGTAACGTTGGGCAGCTTGAAGAATAGCCTCTGCCGTCACCGCCCGGATATTATCAGCATAACGGCGGTAATAATCGAGCCCGAGTTGGTAACGCTGCAGGTTCACCAGCGCCGAGGCCACCCCATAATTCGACTCGAGCGACAACGGTAGGCTGCCGATGTAATGTTCCTGGACGTCAGCAAGCTCCTCGGAAGTCACCGGGCTAGAAATAAAGCGCCGGATCTCCTTGCGAACCAGGCGGATGACCCGTTCAAGATCGCCCGGCGCAACGCCAGCCGAGATATCCCAGGCGCCAGGGCCAAGCCCACCGCCCAGGCTGCTCTGGATGTAATAGGCCAGCCCGGCCTGTTCGCGAACCACTTCACCCAGGCGGCCCATTAACCCAAACTGTCCGAGAATGCTATTGCCCAGGTTGGCCGGGATGAAATCGACTGAAAGGCGCGGCGGTCCGGCTACGCCCATCACCAGGTCGGCCTGGGCTTTGCCCGGCAGCCTGATCCGTTTGCGGAGCGTTTTTGGCAGCGGGGCAAGATCTGGCAAAGCTGGCGCCGTGATCTGGAGAGGATTCTCCCAGTCGCCCAGAACTTGCGCGACCTGATCAATCGCCCGGCCAGGCTCGATTGCACCAACCACGACCACCACCAAACCGCGCGGACCATAGGCGCGCCGGTGAAAATCCGCCAGGTCAGCCGGGTGGATCGCCTGAATAGTCTCGGAGGTCCCGTCTTCTGGCCGGCTGTAAGGGTGGCCCTTATAGACTAACTGATCAAAGGCCTGCTGAGCGCGGTAACCGGTATCCTGGGCGCGGATTGCCAGGCCAGCCAGGATCTGGCTGCGCAGGCGTTCGATCTGCTCTGGTGGAAAAGACGGGCGACGCAATCCATCGGCCAGGGTCTGCAGCAGCAGAGACAGATCTTCAGCCAGGGCCTGCCCGCTGAAAAAAGTTGTGTGCGTTCCGCCGGCAAATCGCAGGCTGGCACCCACTGACTCAAGCGTATCGTAGATTTCCTGGAAGCTGCGCTGTTGACTGCCGCGCAGCAGCGCAGCAGCAGTGAAATCCGACAGTCCCAATCGGGACTCAGGATCCATCAAACCGCCAGCCATCCAATAGCCATGAATCACAACCGCCTGGCTGGAGGCGTTAGCGCGGCAGAGCACGGTAATTCCGTTCGGCAGGCAGACGCGCGTAATATCTTCGGAACCTGGTAAAGAGTGGCTCATTCCGCCCCCCCCGTGGGAAGATAGGTGCCGATCACCCGGTTCTGCGGGCGCAGGTAGACCTGGGCAACACGTTGGACTTCCTGTGGCGTCACCGCCGAAAGGCGCTCCAGGTAACTATCAAGCCACTCCTGACCAGCAAACATTTCGGCAAATCCCATCCAGGCCGCCTGGTTGGTGATGCTTTCCGAGCTATAGGCGAACAATGCCCGGGCCTGCTTGATAGCCCGATTGAGCTCCGCCTGGGTGGGAGCTTGTTCCTGCAAGTGGGATATTTCATGATCCAGGGTTTCCAACGCGGCTTCCGGTCGCACTTCCGGATGGATAATCAGCGAAAGGCTGTACAGGTATGGATCAATCGTCGCCTGCAAGCCGCCGTGAACGCTGACTGCCAGCTCGCGCTCTACCAATGCCCGATACAGGCGGGAAGTCTTATTCGATAAGCCACCGCCGAATACGCTCAAGTCGCTTGGGCCGCTGAGCAGGCTATCTGCAACCACCAATGCCAGGAAGTCCGGATGGCTGGCTTGCGGTGTATGATAGACTACCTCAAGATAAGTAGTTTCCCCAGGACCTTCAACGATCACTGAGCGCTGCCCGGCCTGGGCCGGTTCGGGGCGGGTCAGGCTAGGCTGCAGGTCAGCAGCCTCTAGCCGCTCAAAGTTGGCCTGCACTTTGGCCAGCATATCCTGGCTATCAAAATCACCTGCAATTGCCAGGACCGCATTACCAGGTCGGTAATTACGGCGGTAGTGATCGTAAAGCTGTTCAGGCTGGATAGCCTGCAGGTCGGCCAGGTCGCCGATCACTTCATGGTGGTAGCTATGGACGCGGAAAGCCGCTGCCTGGACTTCCTCAGCCAACCGGAAGGAAGGCTCGTTTTCCTCTCCCTGTCGCTCTGCAATAATCACCGTTCTTTCCAACCCAACTTCATCGGGATCGAACCGGCTGTTCACCATCCGGTCCGCTTCGAGCTCTAAAGCCAGGTCGATCTTTTCAGCGGGCAGGGTTTCAAAATAAGCTGTCCAATCCATGGAGGTGAAAGCATTCCAGACACCCCCTTGGCGAGAAATGGCTTTGTCCAGGACGCCTGCCGGAAAACGCGGCGTCCCTTTAAACTGCATGTGCTCTACCCAATGCGAAAGCCCGGTGCCGCCTGGTCGTTCATTTCGCGAGCCGACGCGATACCAGATCCAATGACTGATCAAGGGCGCCGTATGAATCTCCTTGAGCAGGACCAACAATCCATTCGAAAGTTTCACGCGAGTCAGTTGAGTTTCCATGAAGGTTACATTATAATTCCTTCTCCAATACATATCAAAAAAAAGCTCCATATCTGACGTGGGAGGGAATGGATGAACTTAGAGTTCCAGAATCGACATGTAGTAGTAATCGGCGCTGGCCCAGCCGGCTTGTACTGTGCTAAGAACCTGGCCAATGCCGGGGTTAAGGTTACATTGCTAAACCGGGATATCAAGCCAGGTGGGCTGGCTGAATATGGAATTTACTATAGCAAGTACAAAATGAAACATGGCTTGAGAAAACAATTCAGCCAGATCCTGGATTCGCCTAACATTACCTATTTTGGGAACGTAGCCATCAGCCAGGAGTCCTGTTTCAGTCTGGAAGAAATTCGCGCCCTGGATTTCGATGCAGTCATGGTCACGGTCGGCGCACAGGGCACCAAGTGGCTGGGCTTGCCTGGTGAAGAATTACAGGGCGTGTACCATGCAAAAGATTTGGTCTATCATTACAACATCCTGCCGCCTTTCAGCACTCAGAAGATGCATATCGGCCGGCGGGTTGCGCTGGTCGGCGCGGGCAATGTGATGATGGATATCGCCCATTGGCTGATCCGGGATCTCAAAGTAGATGAGATTCTGGTCGTAGCCCGGCGTGGCCCGGCGGAAGTCAAGTTCGACAAAAAAGAGTTGGAAGGCGCCGCCAGCCATATTGACCTTGATGCGCTGGAAGCAGAATTCCAGCGCGTAGCGCCAGTGATGGAAGCAATTGGGCAAGATGTTCAAGCCGCTAAAGATTACATCCTATCAGCCCTATCCAAGGCCCCAGCGCCATTCTCCCAAACCCAGTTTCGCTTTCGTTTCCTTAGCTCGCCACTGCGCATCTTGGGGGACGAGCAAGGCAACATCTGCGGCTTGGAGATCGAGGACAACAGCCTGGTGCTCAAAGGCTCAGATACGCGTGCCAGTGGGCTGGGCACAAAGCGCGTTCTAGAAATCGACACGGTGGTCTTCGCGATTGGCGACAAGGTCGATGATGTCTT
>JAYRWF010000209.1:0-1648 GCA_041918195.1 Anaerolineales bacterium | reverse complement strand
TAGCCGGCGCCTGGCCAGCCTGCTTGCGATCCTGGTCGAGGAGTGCTTGTTCACCCCACCACCACCCGATACCTGGAGTATCCGCCTGGCCTACCAACTTATGCCGTCGGAGTCTCCACCGCTGCCGCATATTGAGCAGGCTTTATCCTGTTTACAGGCCTATCGCGATGATTCTCACCTGGCTGCCTGGCTGCCGGGTGGATTGAGTGGTCCTCAACTCGAGACATTAACCCTGCTCTGGCGCGGCAAAGCGACCTCCCTGGATGAAATTTATGACCAGCTCGCCGCTCGCGGCTTTGAGCGCCACGACTACCAGGCTGCTTTGCGTGAGTTACGTCAGCGCAAATGGCTGGTTGGCAAGGATCAGGCTGTCCGTTTGACGGATGCTGGATTGGCATATCGCGAGCAGGTTGAAAAAGATACCGACCGATTCTTCTTCCAACCCTGGCAAAAATTACAGACTTCGGAGCGAGCTGAACTGGCTTGCTTGCTGTCCAGTTTGCGGGCTGGTTTAATCGCGTTATAATTCCGCTAAACCTTGGCCGGCCGGTGAGTTGGTGATACTGCCGGCCGGTAATTATTCTGTTGATGGAGGACCCAAGATGAGCCTGCGCGAACTATCGCTGACCCTGGTGCCTATTGAAAAGCCGGAGGAGATCAATTTCATCCTCGGGCAGAGCCATTTCATAAAGACCGTCGAGGATATCCACGAGGTGTTGGTAACCAGTGTACCAGGGATCAAATTCGGCCTGGCATTTTGCGAGGCATCCGGAAAATGCCTGGTGCGCTGGAGCGGCACGGATCCGGTAATGATCGAGCTGGCTCAGAAGAATGCCCTGGAGATCGGCGCTGGTCACTCCTTCATACTTTTCCTGGCGGAGGGGTTTTACCCGGTGAATGTCTTGAACAGCCTGAAGATGGTCCCAGAGGTCTGCCACGTTTTCTGCGCCACAGCCAACCCGACCCAGGTGGTGGTGGCTGACAGCCAGGGCGGGCGGGGTATTTTAGGTGTGATCGATGGTAGTTCGCCTAAGGGACTGGAAGACGAGGCGGAAATCGCCTGGCGGAAAGGCTTCCTGCGTATGATCGGTTATAAGGCAGGATGAGCATCCGGCTAGCGAAATTTCATGGTCTGGGCAATGATTACCTGGTGCTCAACCCAGCCGACTACCCAGGTCAATTGACGCCAGAGCGCATCCGCTTCATTTGCGATCGCCATCTTGGCGCCGGCTCAGATGGCATCCTGCTCGGACCCCTGCCGGCCGAAGGGAGTGCTTTTGGCCTGAGGATCTTCAATCCAGATGGTTCGGAAGCTGAAAAAAGCGGTAACGGCTTGCGCATCTTCGCCCGGTACCTGTGGGAGCAGAACCTGGTGGGTGAGGCGCCGTTTACAGTACTGACTGCCGGTGGGCAGGTGTGCTGCCAGGTGCTCGCGCAGGGTGAGATGGTGCGTGTGGAGATGGGCAACGCCAGCTTCGCCAGCCAGCACATCCCGGTCAGTGGGCCAGAGCGCCTGGTGATCAATGAACCGTTGCGGCTAGCTAATGAGCAATACCAGATCTGTGCCCTCAGCCTGGGTAATCCACATTGCGTTCTGCTGGACGCGCCGGTATCGCAGGAGACCGCCCGGCGCCTGGGCCCCCTGGTG
>JAYRWF010000208.1:0-3167 GCA_041918195.1 Anaerolineales bacterium | reverse complement strand
CAGGTTTACCAGAAATTGGAGGTCAGATGGCGATCGATTGGCTGGCCGTCAACCAGGCCTTGTCTCCGATCAAAGGGTATGAAGATCTGCGCCGCAGGTTTCAGACCTCATTTCGCTACCCCTTTGTCGGCGAGATTTTCAATTTCGCCCTGCCTGAGCTGGCCGCGTATACAACCAGGCTGCTGGGCGGCGATCCCCGCGGCCGGTACAGTGGATACCTGTCCAGTTTGCTGAGCAGCCTGGACAGGTTGCAACAGGCGGAGGTAGCGGACATCCAAGACCTGGTTGCCAGGGTGGAAACCCCGGAGCGCTTTGAGCGCTTCAGCGAGCAGAGCGGCATCTCGGTCACCGACCTGGCTGCTGTGTTGAAGTATCTGATCTACTGGGTTATCCCGGGTGAAAAATACTTGAGCGGCCTGGTGCGGGAGGATCCGCTTTTTAGCCAGGCGATCCAGGCCCTGCGCGCGGCCGGAATCCGTACCAACCTGGAGTTGTTGCAGGCGGGACGTACCCCGGCCGGCCGCCAGACCCTGGCCGAAGCCAGCGGGCTGCCTGCCGCGGTTATCCTCGACCTGGTCCACCGGGCCGATTTCTCCCGCCTGCCTTGGGCGAGCAAGGCGACTATTTCCAATATCATCGGCTCCGGCTGTGCCAGCCTGGCTCAATTGGCCAGCGCCGATCCGGAGCAGCTCTATGCCGCTTTCTTTCGCTATGGCCAATCGATCGGCAAAAATTTGAAGCTGGGTAACGAGATCGAAAACAGCTACCGGATCGCCCAGATCGTACCGGTGGTTGTCCAAGGAGGAAGTGGTGATGGATAAAACAGGCAGTTCGATCCAGGCAATCCTGGCTTCCGGGCTTGGGCACAAAGAACAAGTCGCCAGGATGGTTGAGCTGGCGCAAGCGAATGACCAGGCCCTGTCCGAGCTGTTCGATATCCTGCGCACGGGTCGTGACGCCGACCGTGGCACGGCGGCAGAAGGGATGAAATTCGTCTCCAGCGACCAGCCGGAGCGGATGCTGCCGTATATCCCAGTTTTAATCGATTACATCGATTACAAAGCCCCCCGGGTCAAGTGGGGCTGTCCCGAAGCGCTGGGAAACCTGGCGGCCCATTACCCGGAGCAGGTTGGGCAGGCGATTCCAAAGCTGCTGGAAAACCTGGCGGATTCGAGCACGGTGGTGCGCTGGTGCGCGGCATATGCACTGGCCGAAATCGCCAAAGCCAACCTGGAAAAACAGGCTGAGCTAGTGGAGCGGTTCGAGGGTTTGATCCAGACCGAGCCAAACAGCGGCGTACGCAACGTCTATCTTAAGACGCTGAAGCAGATCGATAAAAAGCGGATCCCTTGAAGCGCTGCAGGTGGAGGAGGTAACAATGGCTGACTTCAATTCTGATCATAAGGCCGTTCTCGATGAAATCCTGTTGTCACACCCGTTGGTGCGGGCGGGAAAGATGTTCGGCTTTCCCGCCTACTACGCCGGCAAGAAGCTGGCCATCTGCCTGTACGAAGGGGGTGTGGGTGTCAAGCTGCCCGTACCAAGCGCGGCCAGGCTTCTGGAAACGGATGTGAATGTCACCCCGTTCCAGCCGCTGGGCAAGCGCAGGATGCGTGAGTGGGTTCAGATCAACCTGGAGCGTTCGGCCGACTACCGACAATATCTATCGGTGTTTGAGGAATCGATCCAATTCGTTTGGGGACAGCAAGCGCTTTGATTAACCTGGAGCTGCTGCGGAAGGCAGGTAGCGATGAATAAAAAAATAGCTGAGCAAGCCCGGCGTGAATACAGCCCGAACCAGCGGATCGGTTTCCTGCTGCTGATTGCGCCGATCTTCTTGCTCGGTTTACCTTATCTTTTTGTTTCGCAGGGAATAAAGATTGATCGCTGGTTGGGCTGGCCGCCCATCCTGGATGAGCCGTGGAACCTGATCCTGGGCGTGCTACTGGCCCTTTCGGGCTGGCTGCTGGCGATGTGGACGATGAATGCTCAATTTAACATCGGTCGCGGCACCCCGGTGCCTATCATGGCGACTCAGAAGCTGATCATTCAGCCGCCCTTCACGTATTGCCGCAATCCGATGACCCTGGGGACCTTAATTGCCTACCTGGGCGTTGCGGCGCTGTTCCATTCCCTTGGCGCCGGGTTGTTGGTGCTGATCTTCGTTGGTCTGTTGCTGATCTACATCAAGCGTGTCGAAGAGAAGGAGCTGGCGCTGCGCTTCGGGCAGGATTACCTGGAATATCAGCGGCGCACGCCGTTCCTGCTGCCGCGCTTCCGAACGAGAGCCTGATGGTAGAAAATGAGTGTGCTTGTTTTTCATCTCCCCACGCGCCGCGGATTCTGCTGGGTGTGCTGGGGATGGATGAGCGCTACGCCGAAGCGGCCATCCTGGTTTGCACTGCTTGCGGCCAACTCTGGCTGCGCCTGCACGAGGAGAATGAAGCTTTCACTGCTTCGGGGCGCTGGTACCTGGGGGCGGTGACTGCCGAGCAGGCCAGGCAAATGACGGCCGATGCGGCGCGAAGCGTCCTGGAAGCAATGGAGTGGTATTATTACGGGGGAAGTTATACCAACGGTCAGGTCGGGAAGACCTCTGGACAAGTTTTTTAGTAATTTGGTCAGCGTCGCTGACCAAATTACTATAAAGAAGAGGAGAGACTTTTCATGAAAGCAATTGTGTTCGAAAAATACGGTCCCCCGGATGTTTTGGAATTGAAAGAAATTGAGATCCCACGGCCCAAGGAAAACCAGGTCTTGATCAAGATTTTCGCCGCCTCGCTGAACGCCTATGACTGGCACATGCTGACGGCGCAGCCGTTTCTGGTGCGCACGATGGGCGGGGGCTTCTTGAGACCGAAGAACCCATTCCTGGGTGCGGATATCGCCGGGCGGATCGAGGAGGTGGGCAGTGCGGTCGAGCAATTCAAGGTGGGGGACGAGGTGTATGGCGATATCGGGCACGGCGGCTTTGCCGAGTATGCCTGTGCGCGCGAAAATAAGCTGGCGCTCAAGCCAACCAACCTGTCGTTCGAAGAGGCCGCTGCGGTGCCGATGGCCGGGATGACCGCGCTGCAAGGATTGCGAGATAAAGGCGGGCTCCAGCCGGGCCAGAAGGTCTTGATCTACGGCGCCTCAGGTGGGGTAGGCACGTTTGCGGTGCAGAT